>CAMWLD010000158.1 GCA_947175005.1 uncultured Ruminococcus sp.
TTGAGCGAGGCAATTCGTGTGACAAAGCAGGGCGGTATCATTTTTGCCGCATATGTTATATCTGACGGCTGTCTTTTCAATGATTTCCGTAAGGGAAAACACAGCGTTGCCGATTACATTAAAAACGGGTCGCTTGACCCTGTCACATTTGAGACATTTTCCGAACCCAAGGACTTGTTCGAGCTTGTCCGTAAGGAGGATATTGACGACCTTATGTCGGTGTTCCCCACGACCCGACTGCACTATATTGCATCGGACGGCTGCGCTCCGATTTTGAATGACGCAATAGATAACATGGATAACGATACCTTTGAATTGTTTTTGAAGTATCACTTTGCAACTTGTGAGCGGGAGGATTTGTTGGGAATTACAACCCATTCGCTTGACATATTCAGAAAATAAATCAGGATTTACAGGAGGTTTGGATTATGAATCCAAAAATGATTTTAACCGATCTTAACGGAACATAGATTTGTTCTGACGGCAGTATATCGGAACGTACAAAATCAATTTTGAAAAACTGTCAGAGGCGTGGCATTTATGTTGTAATAGCAACTGCTCGTTATTGGATAGGTGAGAACGCTATATAGAAGAAATTTATAAATTACACATTACAATGGTATAATTATTTTTTAGGAGGTACATTATGGAAACAAATCAGTATTTAATTGACTTTTACAATTCCTATGACGAGGACAGCCGTCTGGAGGAAAAGCATGGGTCGGTGGAATTTCTTACCACAATGCGGTATATTGAAAAATATATCCGCCCCGGCGATAGGGTGCTTGAAATAGGTGCGGCTACGGGACGGTATTCTCATACGCTGGCACGTATGGGATATGAGGTTGACGCTGTAGAACTGGTGGAGCATAATATAGATGTTTTCCGCAAAAACACGCTGCCCGAGGAGAAAATAACCGTTACACAGGGCAATGCTTTGGATCTGTCGGCATTTTCCGATAACACATATGATATTACGCTGCTGCTGGGTCCGCTGTATCATCTTTATAATGACGAGGACAAGCGGCAGGCTTTGAGCGAGGCTATTCGTGTGACTAAACCAGGTGGTATAATTTTTGCGGCATATGTTATCTCCGACGGCAGTTTGATTGACGAGGGTTTTAATCTTGGTAATTTCAGCGTTGCGGAGTACATCAAAGACGGTCTGCTTGACCCTGTTACGTTTGCCGCAACGTCCGAGCCGAAGGACTTGTTCGAGCTTGTCCGCAAGGAGGATATTGACAGTCTGATGTCGGTATTTTCCGTAACACGTCTGCACTATGTCGCGACCGACGGCTGCGCACGGCTTTTGCGCAGTAAGGTAAACCAAATGGATAATGATACTTTTGATTTATTTTTGAAGTATCACTTTGCTACTTGTGAACGGGAGGATTTGGCGGGAATTACAAGCCATTCCCTTGATATATTCAGAAAATAAATTAGAATTTGGCGGAGGTATAAGCGTGAAAGAGAAAATTGAGCAAATTAAAGATAAAAATGATTTTATCCAATTTGTTAGAATGCTGTCGTTAGACTTTGAAGATCATTATGATGAATGGGAAAACACATCAATATCTGATTTTTTAGAGCGAATGGCAAGCTGGATTGAAGATTATTCTGTAAGTCCTGCAAATGATATTATATGGGATAATGTGGATTTTCAGACATTTTCAAAAATATTATATATGGGAAAAATATATGAATGATAATTCCGGTTTGAATTCTAAATTAATCAATTATCAAAAGGACTTACTATGATAGAATTAACGAAGATAAACCGTGCCGAAGCTTTTCGGTACATGGGTTTAAAAGGGGATATCCCCGAAAATATTTCCGCTCTTGCGGACGAGTGCGAAAGCCGTCTTATGAATGCGGCAGCGCCGAAATTTCACTGGGTATATGCTGATATTTCGGAAAATTCGGGGGACGTGGTAACTCTGTCGGGGCACAGGCTTGTTTTGCGGGGGAAGGATATTTCCGAACATTTATCGGGCTGCTTCGGTGCTGCGCTGATGTGTGCCACTCTCGGAGACGGCGTGGACAAGCTTTTGCGGGCGGTTCAGGCTGAGGATATGGCAAAGGCTGTTACGGTTGACGCTTTTGCTTCGGCGGCGGTTGAACAGGTCTGCGATATTGCCGAAAGGGAGATAGGGGAGCGTTTTGCGGGGAAGTTCACCACATGGCGTTTCTCTCCGGGGTATGGGGATTTTCCCCTTGAATGTCAGGGGGATTTTCTTGGGGCGGTGAACGCCATGCGCACCGTTGGCGTATGCGTGACGGAGGGCGGTTTGCTTACGCCGACAAAATCGGTAACGGCGGTCATTGGCATTTCGGAAAGGGAAGTGCCCCGAAAACGCCGCGGGTGCGGGACGTGCAATATGAGAGATAAGTGCAATTTCAGAAAAAACGGAGGTCATTGCAATGGATAAAAAAGAAATTTTCCGGAAGCTTTTAGCGGATAATGAGTTTGTGTTTCTGGACGGTGCTATGGGCACAATGCTCCAGGCAAAGGGCATGGAGGCGGGCGGCATTCCCGAAATGCTGAATTTCGACAAGCCGCAGTGGTTAAAGGAAATTCACGGCGCATATATTGAGGCGGGGGCGCAGATAGTTTACACGAATACTTTCGGCTGCAACCGATATAAAATGGCGAAAACAGGAAAAACTCCCGGAGAAATAATCCCCGAGGCGGTGAGGATAGCAAAAGAGGCGGCGGACGGCAGGGCTTTGGCTGCGCTGGACGTTGGACCTATAGGGCAGCTGCTTGAGCCTACGGGCAGCCTTAGCTTTGAGGAAGCATATGACATTTTCCGTGAGCAGATGACCGCGGGAGAAAAGGCGGGTGCAGACCTTATTGTGTGCGAGACAATGACCGATCTGTATGAGCTGAAAGCGGCGGTTCTGGCGGCTAAGGAAAACACAGATCTGCCCATAATCTGCACTATGACATTTGAGCAGAACGGCAGGACATTCACGGGATGCGCTGTTTCCTCCATGGCGCTGACGTTGAAAGGTCTGGGGGTTGACGCTATAGGCGTGAACTGTTCCTTGGGTCCTAAGGAGCTTGAACCTGTGGTGGCGGAGCTTTCAAAATGGACGCATTTGCCTATTGTGGTAAAGCCCAACGCGGGTCTGCCCGACCCTGTGACGGGGGAGTATAATGTTACTCCCGAGGGGTTTGCGGAGAGCCTTTGCGGACTTGTGAAATACGGCGTTAAGATAGTCGGCGGCTGTTGCGGAACTACTCCCGAATTTATAAAGGCGGCGGTGGGTGCGCTTAGGAAAATGAAGCACGTTCCGAATGCTCCCGAAATTATTTCGGCGGTATGTTCCCCTGCGAAAACGGTCGTTATTGACGGGCCGAGGATTATAGGCGAGCGGATAAATCCCACGGGGAAAAAGCGTTTTAAAGAGGCACTCAAAAGCGGCGACACGGACTATATTTTAGGGCAGGCCATTGAGCAGGCAAAGGCGGGTGCCGATCTTCTTGATGTGAATGTGGGGCTGCCCGACATTGATGAAAAGGCGGTCATGGTAAAGACCGTGAAAGCCATTCAGGGAATAACCGAGCTGCCCTTGCAGCTGGATTCCACTATCCCCGAGGTGCTGGAGGCGGCTTTGCGGGTGTATAACGGCAAGCCTATTGTAAATTCCGTGAACGGCGAGGAAAAGTCCCTTGAAACGATTTTGCCGCTGGTGAAAAAATACGGCGCTGCGGTGGTGGGGCTTACTCTTGACGAGGGGGGCATTCCAAAGACTGCCGAGGGGAGATTTGCCATTGCGGAAAAGATAATGAACCGTGCGCTTTCCATGGGCATTCCAAAGGAAAATATTTTTATAGATTGTCTTACTCTCACTGCCTCCGCAGAACAGGAGGGTGTTATGGAAACGGTCAAGGCACTGGCGAGGGTGAAAAATGAACTGGGACTTAAAACGGTTTTGGGGGTTTCAAATATTTCTTTCGGGCTGCCGAACCGTGAGCTTATCAATGCGAATTTCCTGCAAATGTGTCTTTCCCACGGGCTTGATCTGCCTATTATAAATCCCAATGTTCCCGCTATGACGGGGGCTGTGCGGGCGTACAGGCTGCTGGCGAATATTGATAAGAATGCGGCGGAATTTATTGAGGCTTATAATGCTGCACCTACGGCTGCCATGGCTGCACCTGCTGCAACTGCGGCTTCATCAGCGAACAAGGAGAGCACTCCCGAAAGCCTCATTGCGGCGGTATGCGGCGGCTTAAAGGGCGAGAGCGGCAGCATTACAAAGGAGCTTTTGAAAAGTCATGAGTGCATGAAGATAGTTGATGAAATGCTTATTCCCGCGCTGGATAAAGCGGGTGCGGATTTTGAAAGCGGACGTATTTTCCTGCCCCAGCTGATACTTGCGGCGGGTGCGGCGCAGGCGGCTTTTGAGGAAATAAAGAAAAGCATGGGCGGCAGCAAGGGCGTTTCCAAAGGCAAGGTGGTTTTGGCAACGGTCAAGGGGGATATTCACGATATAGGGAAAAATATTGTTAAGGTGCTGTTGGAAAATTACGGCTTTGAGGTGATAGACTTAGGGCGGGACGTGCCTTATGAAGATGTGCTGAATGCGGCGCTTGATGAAGAGGTAAAGCTTGTGGGGCTGTCCGCACTTATGACCACCACTTTAAAGGCTATGGAGGAAACTATCGCTCTTGTGAAAAGCAACAAGCCCGAATGCAGGATAGTTGTGGGCGGGGCTGTGCTTACGCCCGAATACGCTATGAAGATCGGTGCGGATTATTATGCCAAGGACGCCAAGGCGACTGTTGACGCGGCGAGAGAGGTTTACGAGACAGAGGTTAGAAGTTAGAGGTAAGAGGTTAGAGAAAATAACGCAGTAAATACTAAAAAATCAACCGCCCGGAAAAAGATTCGGACGGTTGATTTTTTGATAATAATAGGCTATGATAAATATTTTTTGGTGTTCTCCGTTTGCTCAAATACAAGTCCATCGGGGGTTTGCGTTACACGCAAAACCAAGGGCATTGGTGTTTCATCAAGCAAACCTCTTTTTCCGCATTCGGGATCATGATACTGGAGAAACAGAAAATTTTTTCCGCAGCTCTTGACCATTTGTGAAGCCTTGTCATAGTTCAGTCCGTTATTGTCGCAGTAATTTTTTATCTCACTTGACCAGTCATTGAACATCTTGCACATATTATCACCTCATTTATAGAATGTTAAGTAATCCCCTTTGGAATTATAAATAACGCTTATATCCTGCTTGAAGCACTTTAAAATCCCCATGTCGCCGTAAGAAGCCTGCATACAATTATTGTCCGTCCCCGGGTGCGTGTGACCGCTCCATTTATACCCCATGGCAGCCAGTTTCTCGGCGTCGTCAATTTCAATTTTGACCTTGTAGGCATTTCCTCGGATTATCAGCCGTTCGCTGCCTTTGGTGAACATTGCAAATTCAACGCCGGTTTTAGCTGTAAGGGCAGCCAAATCGGCCATACTTACGGAATTTTTGGGAACAGTCACTCTGCTGTCATACTCGGGCAACTGTTCAAGCAGCTTTTCCTGCCTGTTTGTCAAAGGCTTGTCGAAATGCAAAATAGCTCCCGGATTGCCTTTGCCCGTGTGTTGCTGTTCGATAGGCTGTTCTATTGCTGTGATC
>CAMWLD010000159.1 GCA_947175005.1 uncultured Ruminococcus sp.
TGTATACAGACTTCCCCTATCTTATTATACATATTCATTATATCACATAATTTTGGATTTGGCTACTATATTTAAGCAATTTCTGATAATTCCGTCAATTTGACTATTTTCGGCCGTATCAACCCAAGAAATTCGTTCATCTCGACGAAACCATGTCAACTGTCTTTTTGCGTAGCGCCTTGTATTCAGTTTAATTTGCTCAATTGCCTCTTCCAAGGACAAATTTCCGTCAAAAAAAGGCATAAGCTCCTTGTAGCCGATTGCGTTGAATGCCGTGTGAGGAGTGCAGCTTTCCCTGACCCTGCGCACCTCTTCAATAAGCCCCTCCCTTACCATTCCGTCCACCCGCCTGTTTATCCTCTCATAAAGCACAGCCCTGTCAAAACAGGTAAGCCCTATCATGCACAGCTCGTAAGGCGACGGCTCTTTTCTGCTCACTTCTCTGTTTTCCTCCCCGCTTTTCCCCGATATCACAGCCATTTCAATGGCTCTTATAATTCGTATAACATTGTTTGGGTGTATCTTATCCGCAGCCGCAGGGTCTATCTCCCTCAGCCGCCCGTGCATATATTCCCCGCCCTTTTCCTCCGCCTCTCTCTCCAGCCTTTTCCGCAAACCGCTGTCGGAGGCTATATGGTCAAAGGAAATATTATCAATAAGGGAATTTATATAAAGTCCCGTCCCCCCCACAACTATCGGCAGCTTTCCTCGGGCACGGATATCCTCAATGTACCTTTTCGCCCCACGGACATAATCCGCCACCGAATATTCCTCCCACGGCTCCAGAAAATCCATCATGTGGTGGGGGATACCGCCCATTTCCTCCTCCGTAGGCTTTGCCGTGGATATCCTCAGTCCCTTATATATCTGCATTGAGTCCGCCGAAACGACCTCTCCGTTCAGTTTTCCCGCAAGGCTCACACCCACAGCGGTTTTCCCCGAAGCAGTAGGCCCGCAGACCACCAAAAGCGGAATTTTTTCCGGAATTTTTTCCAAATGCAGCACACCCCTTGAAGTTAATTAATAATTAATAATGATTTGAGTTTTTGACCGCTAAAGTCTGCGCTAAAAATGTATGTTTAATGCCGTTTAACTTGCGCAGAAAAAAGCGCTCGCATAAATTTCCAAAAAGGGAGCGAATATCCTTGTCCAATTTATTCTTCCGCCGTCTCCCGCTTAACATCATTTTGCTTTTTCTTCAAAGCCCGATAATATATCAGCAGCATAAACAGCGGCTGCTGCCATGATAAAGCCAGAACATACCCCGTCAGATTCACATTTGATAACAGCACACCCGCAATAAACGCAAGAACCGAGGAAATTGTAATAAACCTTTTTACAAATATCACATCCGCCCCCGTGACCTCATCATTTTTCCTGACAGCCACTACCCTTAGCAGAACCGAGAATATCAAAATAAATACCGTCGAAATTATCACATACGCCCCAAACGTCAAAGCTATCAGCATTCCGTTCACCCCCGTGACCGCAAGGTCTGCCAGCGGCGTAAAATCCGAGCCGTCAACAATAATTTCCCCGGGATATTCTATAAAATTATCCTCCGCTATGAAATTATAAATCTCCCTTACATACCCTACCGAAAATATCCAGTTAAGAACAGATGTCCCCGCCAGCAGCCCACGCCTGACCATGCTTTTGTTCATCGCACATTCTCCTCTCAAAGTATGTGTGTGGCGGCTTTTCCTTAAATTTATATTTTTGCTAAAACAACCACCTGAGCAAAAGAATCCGACTTGGATTCAAGCATATTAAAACCGAAATCGGCAAAATTATCCGAAATTTCATCTGCCGTAAAAAACTTTCCTTCAATTCCATGAATATACAAAGCTGCATTAACAGCTTTTCTGACAAGATAAGGAAATTTAGGGTCTGCAATATACAGCCTGCCTCCGCTTTTCAAAAGCCTTGCCGCCTCTGCTGCAAATTTATCTTTGTCCGAAAAATGATGATATGCCATACAAGCAACGATAATATCAAAACTCTTGTCATTGAAAGGCATTTCTGCACAGGAACACAGCCGTATATCCATATCGGGACATTTTAAGGCTGCTTGTTTGATCATTTTTTCTTCGGTGTCTGTTCCATAACCGTGTATACTGCATTTTTCCGAAAGCCGCTTGAGAATTGTTCCCGTGCCGCAGCCTACATCAAGAACGCTTGAACCGTCGGAAAGAGTAATATTATCCGTTAAAAGACGATAAAATTTTTCGGAAAGCTTACCTTCAAACTCGCTGTCGTACTTGTCGGCTCTTTTATCAAATTTAAACTCTTTCTTTCGCATATGATCTCTCCTTATAATATCATACTATCCTCTTAAACTGCTTTTCCAGTTCCCTCTTTGTAAGCTTGAACATAACAGGCCGCCCATGAGGGCAGTACCTCACCCGCTCATCACTAAGCACCTGCCTAAGCAGCTCCGTAAGCTCGTCCGCCGAGGTTATGTCGTTAGCCTTTATAGCCCCCCTGCACGCCATTGTGTGGTACATATCATCAAGAATTTCCGGCAGCGGATCATGCCTGTGCGCAGCAAAATTCCCCGCCAGCTCCGTAACAATATCCCCTGCGTCATTCCTGTCAAGTATGGAGGGAATCCCCCTTATAAGCACCTTCGGAGCAGCCAGCGGCTTTATATCAAACCCGCAGTCGGCGCACACCCGCAGATTCTTCATCAAAGCGTCATATTCGCCGTAATCCAGCGCCAGCTCCACAGGCTCAAGAAGCATCTGCGCCGTTAAATTCTCCCTGCCCGTGCGCAGGCGTTCAAACCGTATACGCTCATGCGCTGCGTGCTTGTCCACAATAAGCACCCCGTCCTCGGTCTCGGCAATTATGTAATTCTTGAACGCCTCCCCGATATACCGGAAAAATTCCGCCTCTTTCTTATCATCTTCCCTTGCCTCCGCAGGCTGCATTGCCGAAGCTTCGGTAATATACTTATACTCTCCCTGCGGCACAGGCTTCAGATCGGAAATATCCCCCTCCCCGCCTTGCCTGTCATAGCTTTGCTGCAAGTGCTCGGAAATGTCGTCATCATATGACCGCACCCTGTCCTTATCCCGTCCGTCCGATACACCGCTCTCCTTTTCCACCGACCTTGTTGTATTTGCTGTATTTGCAGCATTTTCGGGATATCCCCCCACCTTGCTTTCACCGTTGACGCCGCCGTCCCCTGCACCGTTCCCCCAAAATTCCTGCCCATTCTCTCTGTTAAAGTCCCCACGTAAAATTTCCCCATTCCGCAGATCATCTTTATTTTTTACCCCATATTCACTTTGCGAAACCCTTTCATTCGGAAATGCTGTTTCAACCCCCGAAGCTTTTTCATTTTTCAAGCTTTCTTCATTCGGGGCAGCATTCCCATATGTATTACCCGTAATATCCCCGCCCTCATTTTCCGAAGCCCTTACCGCCTTAACGCTCCCCGAAAACCTTGAAACGGACGTGTCGGAAAAACTTGTCTGAACCGCAACATCGGGATTTTTAAATTCCGAAACCGCATAATCCGCCTCGGTCTTTTTCCGAGGAGCAAGGTTCATCTCTGCCGCCCGGTCATCGCAAAGAATAGCATTCTTCACCGCAAAATAAACAGCGTCATACACCGTCTTGTCATCGGAAAACCGCACCTCAATTTTGGCAGGGTGAACATTCACGTCCACCAGCACAGGAGGAATATCCATAAACAGCACACAAGCAGGAAATTTCCCCTCCATAATATTGTTCCGATACGCCTCTTCCAGCGCCCCCATGCAGGTAAACGACTTCACATACCGCCCGTTCACAAAGAAATGCTGCATAGCCCTGTTCCTCTTGCCGAATAAAGGCTTCACCGTAAATCCGCTGACCCTAATCCCCCCCAGTGAATAATCCACAGGAATCATCGAAGCCGCAAACTCACGCCCGAACACCGAATAAACGCTCGAATACAAGCTCCCGTCCCCCGGAGAAAACAGTTCCCTGCGGTTGTCCCTTATAAACGTAAAGGAAATTTCGGGGTGAGAAACCGCTATCTTCCCTATAATAGAGGCAATGGCATTCCCCTCATACTTGTCCTTTTTAAGGAACTTCAGCCTTGCGGGCACATTGTAAAAAACGTCCCTTATAACTATGGTAGTCCCGTCCGGGCAGCCCGTTTTCTCGTAAAGTTTTTCTTCCGTGCCCTCTATCCTGTACCTTGTCCCGAATTCTTCCTCGGGTGGCTTTGTCATTATCTCGCACCTTGCCACAGCGCTGACCGAAGCCAACGCCTCCCCCCTGAAACCCAGCGTGTGTATCTTGTTCAGATCGTCTCTTACCGAAAGCTTGCTTGTAGCATGTCTCAGAAACGCCGTAGGCACATCGGGATAGCTTATACCGCAGCCGTTATCCGTCACACGGATATAGGATATCCCCCCCTGCTTTATCTCCGCAGTAATGGCAGTAGCCCCGCTGTCAATGGAGTTTTCCAGCAGTTCTTTTATAATGGACGAGGGACGTTCTATCACCTCACCCGCAGCAATAAGCTCGGATAATTCCTTGTCCAGTACACGTACCTTCGGCATTTTTTCACACCCTCTTAAAAGTTATATTTCCTCATTTTTCAAAAATTTATTAATCAGCTCAACATAATCCTCTGTGCATTCACAAGCATAAGTCAGATGACCGTGATTTTTCTTTACAATTTTTTTTGATACGGGATATGCATTATCAATACCTTTAAAACAAGTCTTGTATGCCTTTTCATCTTCCCCGAAGAAAAAGCATATATTTTTCTGCATATCCTCATTCATTTCGGGAAAATCAAATGTATAACAGCATTCCACTTCTTTTTTTACCGATTCATCGGTCAGATACGGAGTGCTTAACATCATACTTTCGATCATAGGGCGCAGCTTTTCGATTTTGCCGCCTGCAAACTGCTTTAAAAACTTCATATTCATTACTTCATCTGTCGTTTTATTTCTTAACATATCTATCATAGCTTTAAATTTAAAATACATGAACTTTTTATACAGAAAAGATAATTTTATGTACGGCGCACCGTCAAACCAGGCCTTGCCGACGCTTATGTTCTCATTCAAAAGCTGCCTCAGCAGTTCCATACCTATTTCACTGCCCATAGATTGCCCGTAGATCAAAGCTATATTATTTATGCCGCAGCTTACCGCATACTTTTTTATTTCCTCAGCCTCATTATATCTCGTTGTAAAAGTGCCGCTGTTTTCATAATGTCCGTTATAATCGGGAACTATAATATAAAAATTTTCTTTTAATATTTCATAAATATTTTCCATACTTTTTCCCGGAACAAACGAACCCGAAAGCATAATTATTGTCGGGTCGCCTTTATTTCCGAATGTATTGAATCTCATAGTTCTATCCTCCTCAAATCCCGATTTTACCGGGCTGATTCATTTTAAGATTACCGATTCCTCAAACCGATAAATCAGAATTTATACTACTTCTTTTTCTTCTTAGGCTCAGGAAGTTCACTGTACATTGCATTGAATAGTCTCGTTAAAAAATCCTTACTATCAACATTCTCCACCAACAGCATTTCCTTTGCACCGTCATAGGGCAATTCAAGGGCAGCATCAGGCATAAATGCTTTAGCAGATTTTGTAGGTTTAACGAGAAATCTGTTA
>CAMWLD010000160.1 GCA_947175005.1 uncultured Ruminococcus sp.
TCGGGGTGACGCTCGCGTCACCAGTGCGCCCTTACGGGCGGCAGCATGAAACGTGTGACGTTCGTCACACGTTTCTATGCTGCTGCGCCGCCCGATTTTTACTTTTTCGGTTGCTGTAAAATACGCTGTTTCGCTTGACTTTGTTTTTACATTTTAGCGAATCGGGCGGCGCATTTTGGGGTGCTTTTGAAATGCGTTCTGTATAGCGGCTGTTAGAGGGGGCGCCGCCCCCCGACCCCCGCAAGGGCGCTGCCCTTGACCCGCCAAAGGCTCCGCCCTTGGAACCCGAGTGGAGTGTGTGCGCTTGTATTGCTTTTTTGCATGGTACACCGTTAAAGTGTTCCGGAATTTTTCCTCAAACTTTTTTCAAAAATTAACGCAAAACCCCTTGCAAAATTTTCCCGGATATGGTAACATAGAGTTAAAATATCTACGAAAAATCACAGGCTAATATGCGCCCGACGGCAAGCCTTAACGAAAGGAAATAAAATCATATGAAAACTCTCGACTGGAATGAATATCTGAAAAAATCCGCCGAAACGGTAAGCGAAGGCATTGTCATGCTGAAAAATGATAACAATACCCTCCCTATTAAGCCAAACAAGGAAGTCGCCGTATTCGGGCGTATCCAGCTGAACTACTACAAAAGCGGCACAGGTTCGGGTGGACTGGTAAACGTTTCACGGGTCGTGGGCATTACTGACGGTCTTATGGAAGCGGGAGCGAACGTCAACACCGAGCTGCTTCAGGTCTACAAGGACTGGCAGGAGGAAAACCCCTTTGACAACGGCGGCGGCTGGAGCGGCGAGCCTTGGTGTCAAAAGGAAATGCCCGTAGACAACGCCCTTGCGGAAAAAATCGCCCAAACCTCCGACACCGCCCTTGTAATAATCGGCAGGACGGCAGGAGAGGAAAACGACAACTCCGACGAAAAAGGCTCTTTCGCATTAAGCGAGGGTGAAGAGGAAATGCTGAAAACCGTTCGCGCCCACTTCAAAAAAGTTGCTGTCCTCCTGAACACAGGCAATATTATGAATATGGATTTCGTGGAAAAACACTCCCCCGACGCTGTGCTGTATGTATGGCAGGGAGGCATGGTAGGCGGCGTTGGCACAGCCGATGTGCTCACGGGCAAGGTCTCTCCCTCGGGAAAGCTGCCCGATACCATTGCCAAAAGCGTTTCCGACTACCCCTCGGCAAAATATTTCGGTGACGAGATACGCAGCTTTTACAATGAGGATATTTACGTGGGCTACCGCTATTTTGAAACCTTTGCTCCCGAAAAAGTCCTCTATCCGTTCGGCTTCGGACTTTCCTACACGACCTTTGAAATTAAGCCAGATTCTGCGGAGTTTACCGGGGATAAGGCAGTTATAAATATCTCCGTTGCAAATACGGGAAATTGCAGCGGCAAGGAAGTTGTTCAGCTTTACTCCCATGCGCCTCAAGGAAAACTGGGCAAGCCCGCAGTGTCCCTCTGTGCCTTTGAAAAAACAAAGCTTTTATCCCCCGGCGAGACCGAGATAATCCCCTTTGAAATTGACCTGTACGCCCTTTCCTCCTTTGACGATTCGGGGGTAACGGGGCACAAAAGCTGCTTTGTTCTTGAAGCGGGAGATTACGAAATTTCGGTGGGAAACTGCTGCCGCAGCCTGTCCGCCGCACTTGCCTTTAACATTCCCGAAACAAGAGTGATAAAGCAGTGCACCCATGCCCTTGCTCCCGTTATGGGCTTTGAAAGGATAAAGCCCGTTTCCGAAAATGGCGGCTATAAAATATCCATGGAAAATGTTCCGCTAATGGAAGAATACGAGGACGTCCGCCGCAAAAAAAATCTCCCCGAAACCATTCCACAGACAGGCGACAAGGGGATAAAGCTTGCAGATGTGAAAAACGGCAAAGCGGATATGTCCGAATTTATTGCACAGCTGAGCGACAACGACCTTGCCTGCATAATCAGAGGCGAGGGCATGAGCAGCCCTAAGGTAACTCCCGGTACAGCCGCCGCATTCGGGGGCGTTTCGGAAAGCCTTCAGAATATGGGGATCCCCTGCGGCTGCTGTTCGGACGGCCCTTCGGGAATGCGTCTGGACTGCGGCACAAAGGCATTCAGCCTGCCTAACGGCACGCTTATCGCTTCCACATTCAACAAACAGCTGCTGACGGAGCTTTTCTCCCTTACAGGCCTTGAAATGTCCGCAAATAAGGTGGACTGTCTCTTAGGTCCGGGCATGAACATTCACCGTCACCCCTTAAACGGCAGAAATTTTGAATATTTCTCCGAAGACCCCCTGCTCACGGGTGAAATGGCGGCAGCCGAGCTTATGGGGCTGCACAGCGCAGGAGTCACCGGCACTGTAAAGCATTTCTGCGGCAACAACAAGGAAACAGGCAGACACACCATTGATTCGGTAATTTCCGAACGCGCCCTGCGGGAAATTTACCTTAAAGGCTTTGAAACAGCCGTTAAAAAAGGCGGGGCATACACAGTTATGACCACCTACGGCTCGGTAAACGGTCTGTGGACTGCCGCAAGCTATGACCTGACCACAACCATTCTGCGAGATGAATGGGGCCTTGAGGGACTTGTCATGACCGACTGGTGGGCTGATATAAACCGCAGGAACACGCCCCAAGGTCACCAAAATCACACGGATTTTGCGGCAATGGCAGCCGCTCAGAATGATGTTTACATGGTCTGCGCAGACGGTGCGGACAATGACGACAACACCCTTGCGGAGCTTAAAAACGGCTTTATTTCCAGAGGTGAGCTCCAGCGCAATGCCGCAAATATCTGCGCCGTGCTGATGAGAACTCATGCCATGGACAGGGCAGAGGGCAAGGAAGAAAAGGTAGAAGTGATAAACCGTCCCAAGGACGCCGACGGCAGCGACGACAGAGAGGTAAAATGCTATGACTGCAAGGGCGGACTTGTTATATCCCCCGACGACATCTGCACCGACAAGGGCAAGGATTATATTTTCATTGCGGACGTTTCCCCCACGGGCTATTACAAGGTTATAGTCACTGCCTCTTCCACGGCGGGCGAGCTGGCGCAGCTTCCCGTGACACTGTTCTCCATGGGCAGCCCCTGTGCCGCATTCACATGGAGAGGCACAGACGGCAAGCCCGTTTCAATGGAAAGCGGCAAGATATTCTTCTTCTCCCGCTTCACCACGCTGCGGCTGTACTTTGCTCAAAGCGGACTCACAATCCACAGTATTGAACTTAAAAAGTTCGAGGAATAAAAGGGTCATAACTCCAAAATACAATAAGACAGACAATAATTCAAAAAAATACGCCGATCGTTCCTGTTGGAGCAGTCGACGTATTTTTTTAAAACGGAGCTTTTTATCATTTTTCATACTGCCATGGAACATACGGAAGTATTCCCCATGTGATCTCGTCCGCATAATGAACTTCGTTATGTATCATTGAGCGATAGTCTGCCGATGTAGCTTTTATACACGGAAAATCACTGCATTCTTTACATTCCGAAATACCCTTTTTAGGGTAACAGCCTTTTGCATTGCAGTCGGTACAGGAGTAATCCTCACTGTAACACCCGTTGCACCGCATACTCCAATCGCTGTTATCCCATATTTTATTGAGATTTTGTATCATTATCTCTCTTTGCTCGTCCGTTGTACCTACATAATGTACACACAGGTCACAGCGCTGACCGCATTTTGAATAAAGGGCGTTTTCCTTTGGAAAAGGCTTGCGGTTAGGCTTTTTCTTTATCAGTATCAGCTTTTTGATTTCTTCAAGCTGCTCCATAGTTGTTACATCAATGAACATCCATTTGCCGTCATGATAAGTCTTTGCATTGTTATAATAGTTAAGTATGTAATCCGAAAAGTTATCTGTCTGCGTTTCAAATATCTCACGTTCTTTTTGTCCGAAAATTATTAAAAAAGTAAAACAATTTTCATGCGTATATATGGTGAGAATAGTTTTCTTGCCTTGCTTAAACTTCAATTCATCTTTTCCGTCACCGATCTCATCAAGGCGATATTTTCCTCTCATAAATACCATAGTTTCATGGCTGATTTTTTCAAGAGTATTCATAATAAACCTCCAAAAAATTTTGAACTTCATTACGAACAATTATATCACATTAAAGAGAAGTTGTCAAATAATTTTATCAGATAGAAAAGTCCAGCTTTCTTTCATCAATGATACGCCTTGACTTGTGCTCCGAACGGGTATCAAGCCCTCCGTCCTTATGTACGACAACACTGTTGGGCTTTACGCCTATCCTTGCTTTGAGGGCTGCCGAAACACGTTCGGAAACTTCCTGCTCAGAAGCGGGGTTATCGGCGTTCTTTTCTATCTCAACGGAATATTTGCAGGTAAAATCCTTTTCAAATATCCTTATGAGATATTCTCCCGTTATGCCGTCAATTTCACGGATAACAGCCTCGATATCGCTGGGAAAAACGTTCACCGCAGACACAATGAACATATCGTCACGCCGCCCGTGAATATGAATCCTGCCGTGAGTACGTCCGCAGGAGCAGGGGGTCTTGTCTATCCTGCCTATATCCCCTGTTTTGAAGCGGATAAGAGGACGTGCGTGCTTTCTTAAAGTGGTAAATACCAGCTCGCCCACCTCGCCGTCGGGCAGCACCTCGCCCGTATGTATGTCAATTGTTTCCACAAGGATATGATTTTCCGCAATGTGCAGACCGTCCTTTGCCTCGCAAGCGGCAGCGCAAGCGCCGAAAATATCCGACAGACCGTAGAAATCGTAAACCTCCGCACCCCAGAGATCTTCGATCGCCTTTCGGGTGGAGTCGATAGAACCGCCCAGCTCTCCCGCAACGATTATCTTTTTTATCGACAGATCTTTTTTGGGGTCAATGCCCGCTTTCTTTGCCTTTTCTCCCAGCTGCCATGCATAGGAGGGACTTGTCCAGATAATGGTGGGCTGATAGGTTTTGAGAATGAACAGCAGACGTTCGCTGGGCAGCGTACCGCCCCATATGCACAGTGCTCCCAGGTTCTGCGCGCCTATTACATCGGGACCGCCTACGTAAAGGGAGAAGTTGAGGGCGTGAACATATCTGTCCTTGGGTCTCATTCCTATCTGCCAGAACCAGCGGCTCTCCGTGTCCTGAAATTCGTCGAAATCCTGCTTGGTGAACGGGCTCATGGTAGGCACGCCCGTTGACCCGGAGGATGTGGAAACGAATACTACGTCCTCCTCGTCCACTGCCGCAAGTTCTCCTAAAAACGAGCCTACGCCCTGGGTGTCACGCTGTGTGGTCTTGGTGATAAAGGGGAACTTCTGAATGTCGGAGAGGGTCTTTATATCCTCGGGCTTTACACCTGCCTCGTCAAATGAACGTTTGTAGTAGGGGGCGTTCTCGTAGGCGAATTTTACTATTTCCTTGAGGTCTCTAAGCTGATCCTTTTCCAGTTCCGCACGGGGCTTGGTTTCCAGTTCCTCGTCCCAGTATTTATCGGCGGGATTCTTTTTAATTAAAGTGCTCATGATAATTTCCTCCTTGTGAAAGCTTTTTCTGTTTTCTGCTTTAATTAAATTATATCACCGATTTTTTCCTTTGTCCAATACGTAAATACAATATCGGGATATAGGAA
>CAMWLD010000161.1 GCA_947175005.1 uncultured Ruminococcus sp.
TAGGAGCAGTTCGCAACTGGGTGAACATTCAGGACGAATACCGCTGCATTTACGCTATTGCCGATCTTCACGCCATTACAGTAAAACAGGAGCCTGCGAAGCTGCGGCAGCATACGCTTGAGGCGTTTGCCCTGCTTATGGCCTGCGGCATTGACCCGGAAAAGTCGGTAATGTTCATTCAAAGCCACAACAAGTGCCATGCGGAGATGAACTGGATATTGTCCTGCTCCGCCCAGTTCGGGGAGCTTTCGAGAATGACCCAGTTCAAGGCAAAATCGGAAAAACACCCCGACGATATAAACGCAGGGCTGTTCACATATCCCGTGCTTATGGCAGGAGATATTCTGCTTTATCAGGCCGATCTTGTGCCCATAGGCGACGATCAGAAGCAGCATTTGGAGCTGGCGCGGAACATTGCACAGCGGTTCAATCAGAAATACGGAGAGCTTTTCAAGATACCCGACCCGTATATTCCAAAGGTGGGCGCAAGGATAAAAAGTCTGCAAGACCCCACAAAGAAAATGTCCAAATCCGATGAGAATCCCAACAGCTGCATACTTATACTTGACGACAAGGACACCATTGTCAGAAAATTCAAAAGAGCCGTTACCGATTCCGACACCGTTGTTCGCTATGCAGAGGGCAAGGACGGCATAAATAACCTTATGTCCATTTACTCCGCCGTTACAGGCAAGGGTTATGATGAGATCGAGCGGGAATTTGAGGGCAAGGGCTACGGCGACTTCAAGCTTGCTGTGGGCGAGGCTGTAGCAGATTCCTTAGAGCCTGTGCGGACGAAATTTGCCGAGCTTATGAATGACAAGGCGTATCTCAAAGAGGTTTACACCAAGGGCGTTCAGGCAGCCGAGCGCATTTCACGAAAGACCATGACAAAGGCTTACCGCAAGGCGGGATTTGTGGATTGTCCGTAACAATGGGAAATAAATTTCCCGAAAATCCACTTCCCGGAAATTGCTTTCCCGCCAAATCGCCGTTTCATTAGCAAAAATAGATTGTATAATTTAAAAATATTATACTTTAAGTATAAAATCAGGAGATGTGATAAATGAACAGAATAGATAAATGCTTCGAGGATTTAAAGAAGCAGGGCAAAAAAGCGGTGATAACATTCATTACCGCAGGCGACCCCGATATGGGAACAACCGAGAAAACTGCCCTTGAAATGTTTGACAAGGGAGCGGATATTATCGAGCTGGGCGTGCCCTTTTCCGACCCTATAGCCGAGGGCGTGACAATACAAAAATCCTCCCTGCGCTCCTTGCAGGGAGGGACAACTCTCGATAAAATTTTCGACTGCGTTGTAAACATACGCAAGCAAACGGATAAGCCGCTTATACTTATGATGTATCTCAACACGATTTTTGTTTACGGCACGGATAAATTTTTCGCCGCTTGTGCCCGGAAGGGTGTGGACGGGGTCATTGTCCCCGATATGCCCTACGAGGAGCGGGAGGAAATTCTCCCCGCCGCACAAAAATACGGTATACACAACATCAATCTTGTTTCCCCCGCTTCGGGCGAGCGGATAAAAACCATAGCAGGGGATTCAGCAGGATTTTTATACTGCGTTTCCTCCAACGGAGTTACAGGCGTGCGGAGCGAATACAAAACCGACTTTGACGAATTTTTCAGGCTGATAGGGGAGAATGCAAAATGCCCTTATTGTGTGGGCTTCGGCATATCCTCTCCCGAGCAGGCAAAGAAAATGTCCGGGTACTGTGACGGCGTAATTGTCGGCAGCGCAATTGTGCGGATAATGGAGGCGGAGGGTGTGAACGCTCCCGAAAAAGTAGGCGCATTTGTGAAGAGTCTGAAAGAGGCAGTGAACTGATAAAGGCAGTAAACCGACAAGGCAGGATAGCCATAAACTATCCTGCCTTAGTTATTTGACAGTATATAGAAAAAATCTTATAAGATTTGTGCAAAATTTCTATTGACAATGAGAACCTACAGTTGTATAATATAATTACAACATACAAATGTATGTTTAATGCGCGAAATTAAGTAAAGGAGCTGAAAACATGAAAAGACTGCCCGATGCAGAGTTTGCGGTAATGCAAGGTGTATGGCACAGCGATGTCCCTGTCTCAACTGCGGATATAAAAAGCTGCCTTGACCGAAAAAAGGAATGGAATATGTCCGCACTTCAGACGGTGCTTTCACGGCTGGAGGAAAAGGGCTTTGTAAAAAGCGAAAAAGCAGGGAGAAACCGTTTCTACACCCCCTTGGTCACCGAGGAAGAATATCTTGTTACGGAGGGGGAGTCCTTTGCGGAGCGTATAGGGACGAAAAGCGTTCCCGGGCTTGTGGCGGCTATGTTCGGCGGCAGAAAAATTTCACGGGCGGAGGCCGAGGAGCTTATGGAATTTATAAACAAAAACAGGAAGGAGTGAGCATATGTTATCTTACTTTGAGATCGGATTCGGAGCTTATATGGCAAATCTGTCCGTGGGAATACTTGTTTATCTTCTGCTGGTAAAGCTGTTTGACATTTTTTTCAGCAAGCGTTTTTCCCCCGGCTGGAAATATACCATTGCTCTTGCAATGACGGCGGTGTTTCTTATCCCGGTAAAGATATACGCTCCATGGACTGTTATACCCCTCGGAACTATAAATGTGCCCTTGTATATAACCTCTCCCGAACCCATACTGCTTGACGGGATAACAGAGGTGAACGGCTACTTCACGGGGGCGGCGGCAACGGGCGAGTTCCTTTACACGGTTCTGTTTTACATATGGGCGGCGGGCGCAGGGGTGACCTTTGCCTGGCAGATGATAAGGCTCGGGGGACTTTACAGGTCGGTGAGCAAAGGGGGCATTCCCTGTGTCGACCCGATGTATAAGAATATACTTGAAAAGGTATGCTTAGAGGTAAAGGTAAAAATTCCCCGTCTGATAATTTATCCCGAAACGGACACGCCCTTTGCCATGGGGATAATTTCCCCTAAAATTATCCTGCCGACCTTGGGATATTCCGAAAAAGAGATCGAATATATTTTCCGACATGAGGTGCGCCACATCAAGCGAAATGATATACTTATAAAATTGCTGTTGATAATATTCCGCTGCATAAACTGGTTCAATCCGCTGGCATACATAATGGTCGGAAACGCCTTTTCGGATATGGAGATAAGCTGTGATGAGAAAACCACGGAAAAGTTTTCCGACAGTGAGCGTGAAGAGTATTCAAAAACTCTCCTTAAAGGCGCTTCGGGTGTGAAGTACCCGGCAGTCACCACATTTCTCAGCCCCACGGCAAGGCTTGTTAAAAAGCGCATAGACGCTGTGATGAACATACGGAAATTCGGAAAGGCTATACCCGTTACAATTGCCTTTATTTCAATAGCCCTGCTTTCGCAGACTTATTATGCATATCCCGACAAGGGAGAATACTGGGTGTATTGCTTTACCGACCCTTACCCCATGGAGGCCGACCCGTATATTACATCGGAGGAATGGAGAACGGCGGAGGGCGATTCCGCTGCAGAGGCAGGGGAGAAAATTTTCAGACAGTATATGGAAATGTACATGGGAGATGATGTTCCCGAGTATTACCGAATAAAGGAATACATTATTGAGGATGTATACAATTTTGAAGAAAATCCGAAACTTGAAGAGGGTGCAGACCGTATTACAAAAGGCATTCTGACAAGCCATGATTATGTAAGCTTCCGTTACAGCTTTATTCCCGCAAATGAGTGCGGCAATACGGTGCATAACATGAATTTCGGCGGCGATACTCATCTTAACGGCGTTTACAACGACTGTACAATGGCGTTTGAACTGGAGAAAAAGGGCGATCGCTATACTGTTGTGAATATTGGCACTGTACTTATGTTCGGCAATACGGGATATCATTTTTATAATAATCTTACCAACAGAGGCATACTTGACCGTGCGGAGTATATGGCGCAGGCGGGGCTTCTTGATTACAGCTGGAACGATACGGATTCTTTGCCCGACCCCGATGACATTTGCGGATATGATTATATATATACGAAGTTATTTAACGAGTATTTGCTTAGTGAGAATCCCGACCGCAAAGTCTACAGCGAGTTATCTGTGCCGGATACGGTGTCATTCGGACCGTCAATGTCTATAGACAAGGATTACATAAAAACTGCCGGCTGTATAAAGAAAAACGCCGACGGGTATGACGTTATTGACCCCGAAAAGCTGAACCTTGACGAAAGCAAGGGTTTTGAATACTGCGGATATGATATTGACCTAACAAGCAGCGCCGTTGTTATCTACGGAAACGTTACGGGAGAAAATCCTCACGGAGTAAAGTTTTATCTGTATGTTGCGGATAACGAGGAGTTTAAATCATATGTATACAGACGTCTGCACAGGGTTGAGGTAACAGACGAGCTTTTCACCCCAGTGGAATTCCATGACAGCTTTGACAATATCCCTCTTCCCGAGGGTATGACGGAAGCGGCGGAAATACTGGAGTATATGAAAACTCCCCGTGACGGCTGCGATTTTACCGTAATGGACTATCACAGCATTACAGAGGAAGCAGACGGAGTATATGCGTTTGTTCGCTTTAAGGGCAGGCTTGACGGACAGTATTCTGTTGATATTGCGGAATATGACGACGACGGTTATGTGAAAACAAAAATTATCTGATCTAAACAGAAAAAGTTTTCCTTGAAAAGGAAATGTGCGGAGGCAGGATGTTAATTTCATCCTGCCTCGCTCATTTATTTCAGAACCCGTAACATCTGAACAAGATACTGTCCCTTTATCTGAGTTTCATCTTTATCAAGACTGCGTTCGGCAAATTTTACAAAGCCGTTGCTTGAATAAAATTCAATCAATCTGTCATTATCTTCGCATTCCAAATAAATAACCTTTCCACCGATAATTTGCTGTGTTATTTTAATATCATCAATAGCCATTCCGAGAAGCTCATCGCCCGAAATAAGTTTGTTGTAATCATTTGTAAAATTCTTTCCTATTTGCGCCAATAAGGGTGCAGGAAGTATGTATGATTTTATCATGGGGTCGTATGTGGCAAATTTAGATATGCGTTTGCGAAGTGTTTTGGATATTGACGATTTGTCGACATTAAAAGATTTGATGGAAAGAGTATAGTAGCCTATAAGCACTTTTTCATTTTTGTAAGAGGTAAAGATAAGATGAGTGGCGGAAATGCTTTGTTTTTCAAATTCTACTGCTTTCTTTTTTAAAAAATATTCAATATCAGGATTTAAAGGACAGGAAAAATCGGAGAGAATATTTAAGGTGTCATTCTCTCCGATATTATCAAATAATTTTCTTAAAGATATTTTATAAAACCCATTCATTTGCTTTTTCCTTTAAACATCTTTTTAATCATTTCATCATCTGCATTTATAACCGCTTTTGAGAAAGTAACATTTTTAGCGTGTTTCTCTTCGGCATGTTCAAGTGCATTTACAAGCGATAAGCCTGTTTTTTTATCTTTTATCACTATGTTTTTTAAAATGCTTTTTGTTGCCATAATACATTACCTCCTTGCGTTTATATCATTGTATGCAAGCAAATGTATTTTAACCATAGCTTTATACAATAA
>CAMWLD010000162.1 GCA_947175005.1 uncultured Ruminococcus sp.
TATGAGGCGGCAATGAAAGAAGTCCTCGAAATAAAAAAACAGCTTGAAGAAATCGAGGTTACAAGGTATGAACAGACAGCCCCCCTTGACAGCCTTGACTTTGTTGCCGTGAAGCTGACCGAAGAAGAAGCACAGGAGCTTTACGAAGCGGTATCATCGGACGGACTTGACGTTAAATTCGGTAAAACCGACAGCGGTATTGCTGCCGTATATCCTAAAGAGCTTGCCGATACGGTCCAAAAGGCAAGAACGGAATACAAGGACAGCCTTGAAGAAAGTGAAAAGTACCTTATAGATGTAACTGATGATACTGTAACAATGGACGTGGAAAAACTCGTTATGTCGGAGGACAATAACTCTTACTTTGTTCGAGTACCGAATACCGCCGCTCTTGATTATCTGCGCATTGACAAGTCGGAGGTTGATGTGATAAACGGCGGTAAAACGTTATCTATGAAATTGGATATGAACAGGGATTATGCCATATTTGACGAAAACAGCACCCTTAAATCCTCACGAAAAGGTTCAGAGCTTGCAGAGTGCTATAATACCAAGCATAAGCACGTCAATAAGGACACACAGATTTATCAGTCGGGAAGTAATTTCCGCAGGATAGACTTGTACTGCGCAGAACAAAACCGCCTTATAAGTCTGGGTATCAATAAGGCAAGCGAGATAAGAACAGAGCTTTTAAAGCAAGGCATTTCACCCAAAGCAGCCGACAAACTGCTTGCGGATATTAACGATAAGCTGCCCGACAGTTATAAGGAGATATTCGCATATTCCGCAGAAAAAACGGAGATCGTGTATGCGGACATACCCAATATCGGAGAGTATCTTGCACAGTCCCGGTTATCGGAGCAGGTCATAGGCAAGGCTGTATGTTTCGGAGAGCTGCCAAAGGATAACGGCAGTAAATGTTGTGTATTCGATAGGTCTGCTAACCAATTTAACATTCTGCCTGTTCTCCCTCGCCTTGAAGTTATGAATAAGCTGACCGAAATGGGCTACAGCGAGCTTACCGCAAAAGAAATTGCCGACAAGGTTATAGGCAGTTACCGTGATACCGATATTCAGAAAATCGAAGATATAAAGCAAGAGGATTTGGATATATCCGCAAAAGGATTTGAAAGCAACAATCCCGAGCTTGCAAATTTTACATACTACAGCGGCGAGAACAGCGCAGTTATCGTTCAGGAGAGCGAGGATAATTTTAAGTATATGGAAATTGACAAAGGTATGCCTCTTGTTGATGTTGAAGCCGCTGTTATGAAAAATTTTGATATTAAGGACGATATTTCGGTTGCCGAGATAATGAAACAGCTTGCAAGCGAAAAAATAATTGATACACCCGAAGCGGTAACGGTTGGAAGTGTTACGGTCACACCGCTGTCCTCAAACTGCATTGAGATCGGCAAGGACGGAAATTCTGCTATAATGCCAACAGACCGTATTGACACAGGAAGGCTGTCGGCTATCGGCGTGACCGATAAAGAAGCGGCTGCTATTGTAAAGTCATTTGAAAAAGCGGAAAACACTGCAAAGCACCCCGAACGTCAGACCTTGCAGACCCTTAAAAATCACGCAGCGGCAGCAAGGGAGAAGATAAATGCCGTAAAGAACAAGGCAAAGGCCTTCACAACACCCACAGCGGCAAAAGGACAGGACAGGTGATAATATGGCAAGTAATTTTGGGGAAAAGAAAAAACAGAGCGGCTTTGAACTCATACCTTACGCAGTCGCCGCTGTTGCCGTGATAATCATTGCAACGTGGTTCGGGTATATCCTTGAAGATACTGCGACCAAAAAGGGCGTACAATGGCTGACCGCCTTAAATTCAATATCCGACTATGCAAATCCCGCTGCCTTTTTAAAAGCTTTCGGAGCGGTTTTCACGGGTTCGGGAATTGCCAAAAAAGGATTGATTTTCGGCTTTATGGGCGGTATGCTTATCATTCTATGGAAGTTTGCGGGAAACGGAAAACGCTATCACAGAAAAGGTGTTGAACACGGCTCTGCACGTTGGGGCAACAAGCAAGAAAAAAACATAATTGCCGATACCAACGACTTTTATAATAATGTCATAGTTGCCTCGGACGTATTTCTCGTTCTTGACCGAAAAAAGCGTGAACAGAATGCTGAAGACAACAGTAAAAAAACGAAGAAAAAGAATACTAAGGGACAATCCCCAATGGGGAGCTCAAACGAGAATAGGTCAGAAATATATTCTCTCCAAAATGAAAAAATATCTTTGAGTAAAATAGCTGAAATGCGAAAGGAAACCGCAAAGATAAAGCCAATGCTTAATCTCAATATGGTGGTTCTCGGCGGTTCGGGTACGGGCAAATCCCGATTTTACGTTAAGCCTAACATAATGCAGTGCAACACGTCATTTGTTGTGACAGACCCATCGGGTGAGCTTTTGCAGTCCTGCGGAAAAATGCTGGAGCGAAAGGGATATAGGATAAAGGTGTTTAACATCAATGATATGAAGCACTCGTCAAATTATAATCCTTTTCACTATCTTAAAGATAATAACGGAAACGTGAGCAGCAACAATGTCATAAAAATGATAAACACGTTCATGCTCAACACAAAAGAGGAAGGTGCGGGCACAGGCGACCAATTCTGGACTGACGCCACAAGGCTGTTGCTGTCATCACTTTGCTTTCTGCTTGTGGAAACCGCAAGCGAGGACGAGCAGAATTTTGCAGCCGTTCTTGATTTAATCCACAAAGCCAAAGTCATTGAAGGCAAGGAAGAAGAAAAATCCGACCTTGATTTAATGTTTGACAAGAGAAAAGAGGCAGAGCCTAACGCTTTGTCGGTGCAGTATTACGAAGAATTTAAGCAGGCGGCGGGAAAGACAATGCAGTCTATCCTTATTTCCACCACCACTAAACTCCAATGCTTTAAGCTGGAGGACGTTCGTAATCTCACTTTTTCCGATAACATTCACCTTGAAACTATGGGCGATGAGCTTACGGCGTTGTTCATAATAATTCCCTCAACCGACACCACATACAATTTTATGGCGGCAATGATGTACACGCAGTTATTTGACGCACTGTACAACAGAGCGATAACATATTATCACGGCAGACTTAAATATCACGTCCGCTGCTTGCTTGATGAATTTGCAAACTGCGGCAAGATACCCGAATTTGACAAGGTTCTTGCGACTTGCCGTAAGTTTGAAATATCGGCAGTAATTATCCTGCAAAACCTCTCGCAGCTAAAGCGCCTTTATGAGAAGTCGTGGGAGGAATTACCCGGAAACTGCGATACTATGATATATCTCGGCGGCAAGGACCAGTTTACAAACGAGTATCTCTCAAAGGAGCTGGGAAAAGAAACTATCGACCAGCAAAGCGTAAATCAGACTAAGGGAAAGCAAGGATCATCTTCATACAATAATGCAATACTCGGCAGAGAACTGGCCACTATAGACGAATTATCTACAATGGATAACAATGACTGTATTGTAATGGTCAGAGGACTGCACCCTTTTATGACCGCAAAGTTTGATATACAGAGTCACCCTCGGTATAATATGCTTGACGAGGCTAATAAGCCTAAGAACACATATTATCTGGAGGACAACATAAAAACAATACCCGAAACAGAGTATGTTGATTTTTCACGTTTTTATGATAACGGAACGATCGACCCCGATAATACTATTGAAATAGGGTATGTTACAAGCGATAACGAAATTATAAAGTCAGCCGCAGACCTTATGTCGGATATTACGCAGGATATACGGGATATATTCTCCGATATTACGGGCGTATATGCGGCGTAGAGAAAGGACAGGTTAATTTGTTTACCGATAAAGATATACAAATGATAAAAAAATCCCTCGAAAACGGGAGTGACGTTTTGATACGAAACAAAAAAGACGAAATTCAGATCATAGAACAGAAACAGAAAATACTCGGCAGAAAACAAAAGAATAAACGGTGTACCGAAACGGCGGTACATAACAGCTAATGGGGCTAATAAATACGATATGTTTCGTACTTATTAGCCTTTTTTGTTTATCACACATATAATATTGTTCGGCTCAGCGAAAAACCACTTTAATATAAATGCGCTCGGAGTTTCCCGGATAATATTGTGATTTTATATAGATTGGTGTACCGAAATGGCGGTGCATAACAGCTAACGGGGCTTGCGGCATTAAATTGCTGTAAGCCCCTTTTTTGTTGCTGTCACAGCAAAAAACGTCCTGTCCCTCGGCAGAAAATAATTTACTTGTGCGTGGAAGCGGACAGGCGGTTTTGCTTGATATATAAAAATTTTTAAGGAGGTTCACTAAGATGAACAGATTTACAAAGGTAATTGACAAGGTACAGGACACGGTAACGGAGCTCGGAGCAAGAGCAATGGTTACAGCAGTAAACACAACAGGAAAGCTTATGACAACAAGGGCAGGAAAGGCTATGCTTGTTGTTCCTGCGGCAATGTCCGCCTGCACGGTCACAGCTTCGGCAGAGGACGCCACAGCGCAGGGAATGATCGACGGGATTATGGGAATCCTCGGTCCCGGAATTATCGGACTTGGAACGCTTGTTGCCGTGGTAGGCGGCATTCAGACAGGCGTCGGCTTTAAGGACGATAACGCAGACGGTAAGACGAGAGGTTTTCAGACGCTGATCGGCGGTGCGATCATTGCAGCGGTCGGTGCGCTTGTTCCCTCCACCATTTCTCTTGGCGGGTAATGCCGCAGCTTAAAAAATGCAGTGAAAACTATCCGCTGCCGTTAATAATTTATGCGGCAGCGGAAAAGTATAGTATGAAAGGAGCTAAAAAAATGGGAGAGCCGAGCGTATGGCAGCAGACGTTTGAGGATGTAGTAAATCTCATAAAAACCGAATCAGACGGATTTGCCTCGGTAATTGATGTGCTGGTATCTTTTGATGTTGTCAGCGAATGCGGTACTGCACTGGACGTTTTCACGGCAGCGGGAACTGCTTTAATGGCATTGTTCTTTTGTATGGAAGCGTTTACTTACTGTGCAGCTGTGGACTTTAACGGGGGAATAGAAGGGGCTTTGCGGATAGCAATGAAGCTCATCGTATGCGAAATTATCATACAGAACACAGGGAACATTGTCGGAGCAGTGTCGGAGTTGTTCAAGAATGTTACATTCACATCGTATACGGAGGTTTTTTCGGGAATCAGCAGTGCATTTTCAGCAGCGGCAACCGCAAGAAATGTGGACGGAGGCGTGCTTGATATAAATTATATCTGTATGTCGTTCCTGCTTATAATCGTGGCGGTAGTGCTTTTTGTACTGTTTTCGGGCATTGTCATAACAATGCTGGGAGTGGTATTTGAAACGGGAATACTTGTAACTATCTCACCTGTTGCATTATCAACTCTGGTAAATGCACAGGCACGTCAAACAGGTATAGCCTTTATAAAGAATTTTGCGGCCGTGTCAATGCAGTGGGGAGTGCTTTCGGTGTGCTTTATGGCGTATCAGAAAATAAGTACAGGACTTACGCTCTCATTTGCGGAAAATTGTACGGACGGGGGACTGCTTATACAT
>CAMWLD010000163.1 GCA_947175005.1 uncultured Ruminococcus sp.
GAGCAATGCAGGGCATAAAAAATCTTGCTTCCTGCCTCTTAAATCTCTTGCCTCTGATAGGTTAGGTGGGCTATTAAAATTATGGAAAAGATAAGATTGCAGAAAATTCTTTCGGAAAGCGGCTACTGCTCACGCAGAAAGGCCGAGGAGCTTATAAGCAAAGGGCTTGTGAGGGTCAACGGTCATGTTGCGGGACTGGGCGACAAGGCTAATGACAAGGACGTTATCATGGTGGAGGGCGAGCGGCTGCGGTACAGCAAAAAGCGGCGGAAAATTTATATTATGCTCAACAAGCCCCGTGGGTATGTTACCACTATGTCGGACGAGCTGGACAGGCGGTGTGTGACGGAGCTTTTGACGGGGGTTGATGAGCGGGTTTATCCTATCGGGCGGCTTGACCGCAACTCGGAGGGTCTGCTGCTGTTTACGAATGACGGGAAGTTTGCTAATGATATTATGCACCCGAGCCGCCATGTGAGCAAGACTTACAGGGTTACGGTGCGGTCGGCGGTGAGCGACGATCAAGTGGTAAGGCTGACGGAGGGGGTCATGCTGGACGGGAAGATGACCCTGCCTGCGACGGTTTCTGTTGAGGCGGACGAGCCGGGGCGGAGCGTTATGCGGATAACGATAAGAGAGGGGAGAAACAGGCAGATACGCCGTATGTGCGAGGCTGTGGGGCTGGAGGTCGCGAGGCTGAGAAGGACTTCTATAGGGCCTGTGAAGCTGGGTATGTTAAAGCCCGGGGCCTGGCGTGAGCTGACTGCCGAGGAGGTTAGGGCTCTGCGGAATGCGGCGGGGGAAAAATAAGGCTCGTAAAGGGTGGTATGAGTGATGCTTAATAAAAAAATAGCATTGCCATAATATGGCAGCCACAACATAGCTGTAATAATATGGCTGATAAAATACGGCTGTATAAAATCAAGCAATTTTTATGAAAGGAACTGCCCGACATTCGGACGGGCAAGAAAGCTTATGAAAAAGCTGATATTCGAGGGCATGGACAGTAAGGGTGAAGGTAAAATAATTTCCGCAGAAAATATCCCGGAAATTTATGAAAAGATGATAATGGGGTTTCCCGATTACTGGAATCAGGGAAACTGCGCCTGTCTTTTTTGGCTGTATGAGGACGAAGTCTTAATGACTTAATGAAGTGTTTGACTGTGGGGTTTTATGAAGAGCTGGGGTTATACCTTACATACGGGGAATATTATGATAAAGAGGTCGGGACGGTGACAGGCAAGAAAACCATATGCAGAATGAGCGATGATTGGCTTGCGGTTTATGATGAGACAAAGCTGGACAGGGTGGTGGATATATATTTTGAATTATATGTATCAGAGGGCTTGCTGCTGCCTCAAGAGCTTGCTTGGAAGGGTATAGAGGAATTTATTAAAACAGGTGAAAAAAGTGCGGAGCTTAAATGGATAACCCCCGATGAGCTTCCGGAAGAAGGAAATTGGTGCTGAAGAATTCCTTTTGACAAATTGAAAACAAATTATCGGTAAAACGCAAAACCGACAATTTATATAACAGACAAGGTGCAGAAAACGGAACTGCAAAAGGGGAAAGTAATATGGACGAGATCGATCTGATCGGTTTATTTGCAAGGGAAAAACCGACGAATTTTACGGTCAGAAATACGGGGAGGGGCAACAATGATTTCCGTGAGGTGATAATTGCGGAATGGGGTGAAAAGAGGCTTGTTATCAAGGCAGCGGATAACGGGTTTACAAGCCCCGAGAGAATTGCCGGGTGGCAGAGATGTGTCACGGAATACAGAAAACTGGGATATTACTGTCCGAAAATTTTGACGGCAAGGGACGGGAGTTTTCCGGTCGTCACTTATAAGGACAGGCGGTGCGCCGTGTATGGGGAGGAGTTCTCGGAATACAGGACGGCGGAGGATATGGGTGATAGTGTCATCGGTGAGGACGGGTTTTACACTTATATTGATGAGGCTATTCTGATGAATGCAAAAGCGGCGGCGATGTATTTTGATTTTACGGAGTTTCCGTCGGGATATTGCTTATTTGAAAAATTCGACGAAAATGACGAGGATTATGAGGTAATGGAAAACGCTTTGGAATGGAAGCGGACGGCGGACAAGCTGCCGGGGGAATTTAAAGAGACAGTATGCAGGATATGGGAGAGGTGGAACAGAGACAGGGAGAGTTTAGAGAAAATTTATCCGATTTTGCCACGTTCGGTTTTTCAGGGGGACATTAACAGCAGCAATTGTTTATTGGACGAGGCGCATAATTTTATGGGGGTACTGGATTTTAATTTATCGGGACGGGATGTTTTTATCAATTATATGTTCAGGGAGCTGCCTTCAGCTATGGGTGTCAGAGGGATAAATGACGGTGAGTTGAAATGCATTCTCCATGGGATTGAGGTTGCAAAGAGGGTGTATAATTTCAGTGAGATTGAAAAAAGTGCGGCTCTGCTTTTGTACAGGGTTATAAAGCCCTTGTGGATAACGGAGGTGGAAAAGCTGAAAAATGCAAGGAGTATGGACGATGTGAAAAAATGCCTTGATTATGTGGAATATTTGCAGATTAGGGAGATCGATTTCAAGGGGGTTATGGGGAATTAATTCTTTTTAAAGTCCGACCGCTGCATATGGCTGTGCAGCGGTTTTGCTTTTGAAGAAATATGTGGATAATATGTTTAGTAAATGTTAAATTTTATATTTTAGAGAAAAGGCTATTGACTTTTTTGAAAAAAAGATTATAATTAAAAACAGATGTTGCAAAACGTGTGATTTAAATAAATGCAGGGAAAAACAGGCAAAAAAATTTCTTGCTTCTTGCCTCTGTTTTTCTTGCTTCTTGAAGGTGATGTGAAAATGCCTCCTAAGGCTAAGTTTACTAAAGATGAAATTATTGAGGCTGCGCTGGCTATTGTTCGTGAAGAGGGCTTCGGTGCGCTTACGGCAAGGGCTTTGGGCGAAAGGCTGGGCAGCTCGGCAAGACCTATTTTTACGGTGTTCAAAAGTATGGACGAGGTTTGTGGGGCTGTCACAGAGGCGGCTAAGGCTTTATACAAGGAATATGTTATGCGGGGGCTGGAGAACACGCCTGCTTTTAAGGGTGTGGGCACGCAGTACATTCTTTTTGCGATAAATGAACCTAAGCTTTTTCAGCTTTTATTTATGAAGGAGCACAGTGTTGTTCCGAGGCTGGGGACGGTGCTTCCCGAAATTGACGACAATTATGAGGAAATACTTTTATCGGTAAAGGACGGGTATGGGCTGACCCCCCAAAAGGCGGAAAGGCTGTACCGTCATCTTTGGATTTACACTCACGGGATCGCTGCTTTATGTGCGACAAAAATGTGCTGCTTTAGCGGGGAGGAGATCAGCGGTATGATGACGGAGGTTTTTGTGGGATTGCTGAAAAATATAAAGAGTGAGACGGGTGGAGATCAAGCTTGAGCAATAAAGGGAAAACAAGCTGTTTGGATTTTTTATGGTATGCGTTATATGCTTTTGCGGGACTGGGTATAGAGCTTGTTCTTGTGGGGGCGGTCGAGCCTGTACTGTTCGGAGGGGTGAGTGCAAATGATTATAACACGGTGCAGAAGATCATTCATCTGGTGATTACAAGTGCATGCTGGGGAGGAATAGCGTGGGTATTGATAAAGGGGTCAAAAAATAAGCTGGGGTTTGATGTACTTGGCTGCTATGAGGTCAAAAGGGTAAATGTTATTTTAAGTATGGCGGCTGTTATTGTGTGTATCATACTGAATTTTTTTGACTGGAAAACCTTGAAAATAATCGGAGAATTTCAAAGCAAAGAACCGGTCGTTTTTATATTTCAATATATTTACTACTTTTTTGAAGTCGGATTGGTTTTTTTAATAGTTGCTTTCGGGCAGAAGTTTATGGAAGAACTTTTGAAGAGAAAAAGCAGGATACCTTTCGGCGGCATTGCTTTATGCTGCACATGGGGAACTGTTCACATTCTGACAAAGGGCAGTATTTACACGGGGCTTGGCGTAATGGTGTTTGCGCTGATTTACGGCGTTATATACATTTTGCTGAACCGAAATGCACGGCTTTCGTATATAGCTATGCTTTTGGCGTTTATAATTTAAAGGAGGCAATTACATTGATCGAGGCAAGAGAAATAACCAAATTTTACGGACAGGGCGAGAGCCGTTTTCAGGTGCTGAAAAATATCAGCCTTACAATTGAGGACGGCAGCTTTACAGTTATTTTGGGCACATCGGGTTCGGGAAAATCAACGCTTCTGAATACCATTTCTGCGCTGGAGAGGCCGGACGGGGGAAGTATTTTTTACGACGGGGAGGATATTACGTCGCTTTCGGACAGTGAGCTGACGAGGCTGCGGAGGGACAGGATAGGATTTATTTTTCAGCAGTATTATCTGCTGCCGAATATGAATGTTGTGCAGAATGTTAAAATGGGGGCGGACCTTGCGGGGAACAGGGATTACAGGGAAATTATTGAGGCTGTGGGGCTGGGGGAAAAGCTGAAAAAATATCCGGGGGAGCTTTCGGGAGGCGAGCAGCAGAGAGTTTCGGTGGCGAGGGCGCTGGCGAAAAAGCCGAGGGTGTTATTTTTGGATGAGCCTACGGGTGCGCTGGACGAGGAGACGGGGCGGCAGGTTCTTGACTACATATGTGCGCTGCAAAATGAATATGGGTTTACCATTGTTATGGTCACTCACAATCAGAACATTGCGGAAATGGCAGACACGGTCATTAAAATGAACAGCGGGAAAATTTCGGAAATTTATACGAATGATACCCGCAAAAATGCTTACGAGATCGGGTGGTGATAATATGCTTATAGGGATAAGGGATCTGGCAAAGCTTTTTGCAATAAGCGTTGTTTGCTGCTGTGCGGTTTTTGTATGTGCGCTGTTTATGAATTACAACATTGACATCGGGGCGGTGAAGGACGAGATCACCACTCCTATGGGAATGGTAATATATGACGCTATTGTGGCGACAGGCAAGGTCGTGGTCGGCGTTTCGGGAGGGTGTCTTGCTGCTACGACAGTCGTGCTGCTTATTTTTTATGTAAAAAATTATATTGACAGCCATGGGAAAGAGCTTGGTATTTTAAAGGCGCTGGGGTATTCGGATATGAGTGTTGCGGGGCATTTCCGGGTGTTCGGTTTAAGCGTTTTTATCGGCACGGGGGCAGGGTATGCCGCTGCTACGGGTTATATGCCGAATTTTTATGAGGCGCAGAACGGTGAGGGGCTTTTCCCGGACATTGACCCCGAATTTCATTTCGGGCTTGCGTTTTGTATGATAGTTCTGCCGACGGTTTTCTTTATGTTATTGTCTGTTTTCTATGCGTTTTTTAAGCTGAGAAGCCCTGTGCTTGGTTTGCTTAAAGAGTCACGGAATGTTAAGATAAAGACAGGCAAGTCCGATGACAAGGATATGCCGTTTTTATCGGACCTTAAAAGAAACACTTTAAAAAGCAGAAAAAGCCTTGTGTTTTTCGTGGGATTTTCGGCGTTCTGCTTTTCGTCAATGACTCAGATGTCCATGTCTATGAA
>CAMWLD010000164.1 GCA_947175005.1 uncultured Ruminococcus sp.
AAACAGTACAGCGGAATTTCAAAAAACGAGAACATTTTGATTATGTAAATATTACAGAAGAATTCTTGTAAAAAGGACTGCCCCCATTAAGAGGCAGTCCGAAACTATCAATCAAATTCGGGGTTAAAGGCATAGAAGTTTTTGGCGTTGAGATTTTCCTGTGTGATACGCAGTGCCTCGCCAAACCTTTGAAAGTGCACGATCTCCCTTTGCCGCAGAAACCTTATGGGATCCCTGACATCGGGATCGTCGGCAAACCGGAGAATGTTGTCGTAAGTTGTACGAGCTTTCTGTTCTGCCGCCATATCCTCGTGCAGGTCGGTGATAACATCCCCCTTAGACTGAAAATATGCCGCTGTAAAGGGCACACCCGCAGCCGAAGCGGCATATATACCCATGGTGTGGTCAACATAATATGCGTCCAGTCCGCCTGCCTTTATCTGATCTAAGGTAAGTCCCTTGGTAAGCTGATAAACTATGGCGGATATCATTTCAACGTGAGCAAGCTCCTCCGTGCCGATATCCGTCATGATCCCCTGAACCTGGGGATAAGGCGCAGTGTATCTCTGGCAAAGGTAACGCTGAGACGCGCCCAACTCGCCGTCGGGGCCGCCCAGCTGGGTGATTATCATTTTCGCCAGCGCTGCGTTGGGAGTACGAATTTTAACCGGATACTCCAGCCGTTTTTCATATAGCCACATCAGTTTGCCTCCTTTTCCCAGGGCCACGGACCGTTTGCCCATTCAAACACATTCTCGCAGCTTGACTCTGTAGGCAATACCGGGCCGTAGCTGCGTACATAAAGTTCCTTTGCCCGCTCCATCAAAGCCTTGTATTTCCTGAAAGCTGCAAGCCCGTTTGGGCAGGTCGGATGAGTGTCAAGATAAAGCTGAAGCTCATACAGATAAAAACCGTACATCTGAATGGCGTACATCAGCTGCCGCTTTCTATTGTCCATATTTCTTTACCCCCTCTTTGCCGAGAAACGGAAAATCAAGACAGGGAAAAATCGTTCCTTTTTCAAGGGCGGTATTTTCCGGATAGGTATTATCCCACTGCTGATAGGGAACATAAGCCATCGCCAAGGGAGTTTCCTCGGGAAATCTGCCCTCGGGCATTGTCAGCCCGTCAGTGGTGCATCTGCTGCCGTTCATTTGCTTTCTCCTTTCCATAATTAGCTTTAGAGAACCATACGTTCTCTTTTTATTATATGTTATACCGATTTTACTGTGATAGATTTTTTGAGTTTATCATTATAGCGTGAATCCTTAAACAAACGAATAAAAAATGACCGGGCTTTGCTGTGTGAGCAAGGCTCGGTCATTTTTTGATTGTAATTAATTTTACTGCCAATAACATAAATGTCACACCAAGCACGGTAGATATTATTGAGGAAATTCTGTATTTTTCGATCTCCTTATTGTCATATTCTATCATGTCTTCATACCTTTCGGCAAAAATAAAATATGCATTTCTTAGATTTTCCGATTTTTCGGACATTGCAGCATTGCTGAGAACATCATGATCTTTTAAGCATTCACTTCTGTGTTCGCAGTAATACTTGTAATCATCATTGGCAATTTGATAAATGCCGAAAATCTGACAAAAGACTGCCGCAATAATCAAAAAACAATAAACGATTTTATGGATGTATTTTGGCGGTTTTCTGCTCTTTAAAAAACGTCCGCACTTTGGGCAAACATCTGCTTGTTCTTCAATCTCAAAAGAACATTCGGGACATATTTTCATTTTAATTTTATCCCCCTCACATTGCTGATTAACATTTTAATTATACATTACAATGTTGATATGTTTGTTAATTTTTTGAAATATTTTCTTATTATTTTAGTACGTTCTGATTAAAAAATTAATATTCAAGTAAAAAAATAAAGTTCAACCTCCATTTTGTTAATTTTCCTCTTGCAATTTGGCAAAAGCTGTGATATAATATTAAATGAGAAACTATGAAAAAAAACAATCTCTTACTTTTAACATCTAAAAGGAGTGCTTTACTTTGGATATAAATATTCCCGGAAATGTGAAAAAGGTTATAGAAAGGCTTGCCGAAAAGGGCTTTGAAGCCTTTATTGTAGGCGGCTGTGTAAGAGATTCCCTGCTGGGGCTGCCGCCAAAGGATTACGACGTTACCACAAACGCCCTGCCCGAGGAAATGATCTCCTGCTTTGAGGGAGATTTCAGAGTCATTCCCACGGGGATAAAGCATGGCACGGTCACGGTGGTAAGCGAGGGCGAAAATATAGAGGTAACTACCTACAGGGTGGACGGCAGCTATACGGACCACCGCCGCCCGGACAGCGTCAGCTTTACACGGGTGCTGGAAGAGGACCTTGCCAGACGGGATTTTACTATCAATGCCATGGCATATTCCGACGAACGGGGTATTATCGACCCTTACGGCGGGCAGCGGGATCTGTTTACCCATAAGATACGCTGTGTTGGCAGTCCCGATGAACGCTTTGACGAGGACGCACTGCGGATAATGCGTGCGCTGCGGTTCGCCTCCACCCTTAATTTCCGCATTGAAAAGGAAACTGCCGAGGCTGTACACAGAAAAAGATCCCTCCTGCGGGAAATCTCCGCAGAAAGGATATGCTCCGAGCTTACGGGCTTTGTTATGGGTACTGCCCCGGGTGAGCTTATGATGGAGTTTGACGACGTTTTCTGTACTGTAATTCCCGAATTTGCCAAGTGCATAGGCTTTAACCAGCGCAGCCGATACCATATTTATGATGTATGGGAGCACACTGCAAGATCTCTCGATAATTCTCAAAATGACAAGGAAATACGGCTTGCCCTTTTGTTCCACGATATAGAAAAGCCCTCATGCTTTACCACCGACGACGAGGGACACGGGCATTTCCCGAATCACGAGAAAAAAAGCTCGGAAACCGCCGAGCGGATAATGCAGCGGCTGCGGTTTGACAAGGAGACCACCAAAAACGTCTGCTCCCTTATAAAATACCACTACATAACCCCTGTGGACGACAAGCGGGTGGTAAAACACCTTATTTCGGTAATGGGTGTGGATATGTTCAATAAGCTGGCGGAGGTAATGAAGGGCGACAGCAGAGCAAAGCAGGAATTCTGCCTTGAACGTGTGAATACCCTTGACGCTATGAAGCGAAAGGCTGTGGAGGCGGCGGACGAATGCTGCACGCTTTCCGACCTTGCCGTAAAGGGTGGCGACTTGGAGGCTATCGGTCTTTCGGGCAGAGAGATCGGCAGCGCCTTGGAAAAGGCTCTTGACATGGTGATAGACGAGGAGCTGCCCAATGAAAAAGAGGCTATTTTAGAGGCTGTTCAAAGGGATGATTTCCTTTCGGAAGATACCGAGGCAGACGATAACCTCCCCTGCTGACAGTAAGCAGTTCAGATCAAAAGGGCAAAAAAGCGGCTTTAAGCCGCCCCAAAAAAGGGTGATCCAAAGCCGCAAATGTGCATATAATGCAATGTGCAATATTGGTTTACTTATCGGTTTCCGATTTATCCTCCGTTTTAAGGTCGGAGATAATGTCAAGAAAACACTCCACATTGTTGAAGTCCTTATTTACCGAGGCAAATCGGACATATGCCACCTCGTCCAGCTTTTTGAGCTTCTCGAGCACCATATCGCTTATCTGACTTGTGGAAATTTCCGTCAGCATATTGTTTATGCAGTAATTCTCGATCCCGTCGGCTATTTCGATTATGGCGGAACCCGGCACGGGGCGCTTCTTCACAGCAAAGGAAAGCCCCTGCACAAGCTTGTTGCGGTTAAACTGCTCGTAAGTATTATCCTTTTTATTAACAAGGATTATGGGCATTTCAACGCTTTCGTAGGTGGTGAACCGCCTGCCGCAGTTGCCGCAGCAGCGCCTGCGCCGTTTCTTGCCCTCGGTGACACGGGAGTCGGTGACCTTAGTATCCTCCGATCCGCAGTAGGGACATTTCATAATTATCATCTGCCTTTATTTTGATCTGATTTTCTCTATCTATATTTAATAATACATTTTTTATTTTCAGTTGTCAAGCCGATTTTCCCGGTAAATTCGCTTTGGGGCGGTATTTATAGGGAATTTTATAAATGTAAATTTTTTGTAAACATTTGATAAGGAGTTAAAATGAGCAGGAAAAGAAAAAAAAGCTTAAACGGCGTACAGTTTTTCAGCTATTCGACCATAATACTTTTTTTGGCGGTGTTTTTATTGTCAAAGATCAAATTTGAAAATCCCATTGATCTGCCCGAAATACCCGAAAGCACGGGCACGGGCTCAGTTACCCAAAATGCGGAAACGGATAATTTGGGTAATGATGATCCTCTATCCACAAGCGACGATCTGCCAGGCGATGACGGGATATCCGACGGAGAAACTCTTCCCGAAGATCCCACGGATTATTTTACCGAACCGGAAGCCCCCAAAACCCCCAAGCCCGACCCGGACGACGCCGACAACACCTGGGCTATGTTTTTGGTAAACAATCAGAATCCTATTACCAAGGAATATGCCGAGGGTTGTGAACGTTCTCTTGTTTACGAAAGCTGGCGGGAATATTACATGGACAGCCGTATGGCAGAATACATGAAGCAGATGATAGAAGACGCTCAAAAAGATAAGATAGAGCTTATAGTAATGTCCTCCTACCGCAGCTTTGAAAAGCAGGAGCAGAATATTCAGGAAAGCATTCAGGACAGGATCGACCGCCTTGGCATGACCGAGGAGGAGGCGCGAATTGACACTCTGCGAGAGGTGCAAAGCCCCGGGTGCAGCGAGCATAACGCAGGTATTGCCGCAGACATTATGTCCAACGAATATACCAGCATGGACGACGACGGCTTCAAAGACACTAAGGCGTTTGCATGGCTTCAGGAGAATGCGGCTAAATACGGCTTTATCCTGCGCTATCCCGAGAACGGCTATGAAAAAACCGGCATAAGCTATGAACCTTGGCATTATAGGTTTGTTGGGCGGTATTACGCTCAGGTCATTACCGACAAGGGCATTACCTTGGAAGAATATTTTGAGGAAATGAACTGGGTAGACGAAGAGGGCAAGGCTGTTTACCATTTGCCCGTTTTGACATGATTTGCTTAGTGTATTTCGGGAAACTTGAAACAGGCTTTATTAAAATAAAGGAGCCCCAAAAATGAAGACACGAAAAGTATGGTGCGCAGCTGTATTGGGAGTGCTTGTACTGTTATCCGCCTGTCAAAAGGAAGCGGAAGATATTGGCAGTCAAAGGAAAGTACTAACGCTTGGTATATCCGTTACAGACAGTAACATTGATAATTCATGGGCTATGTTTCTTGTAAACGAACAGAACCCCATTACAAAAGAATATTCCGAGGGCATTGAACGCTCTGTTGTTTACGAAAGTTGGCGGACTTACTCTATGGACAGCCGTGCAGCCGAATATATGATACAGATGATAGACGACGCCCGAAATGACGGAATTGAGCTTATAGTAATGTCAGCCTACCGCAGCTTTGAAAGTCAGGAAAATTCTTTTGAGGGTTTTGTTAAGGACAACATGGAAA
>CAMWLD010000165.1 GCA_947175005.1 uncultured Ruminococcus sp.
ATACTTGCGGCAAAGAAGCCGATAGATGTACTGATAAACAATGCGGGAATGATCTACGGGGCTACCATGAATATGCTGCCTTTGGGAAAACTGGAGGAGGTTTTCAGGGTAAATGTTTTTGCTCAGGTTCAGATGATGCAGCTGGTTTCCCGCAGGATGATAGCTCAGAAAAGCGGCAGGATAATCAATATGTGCTCGGCACTGGGGATGGAAATTGCCCCCGGAAGCCTTGCATACGGGTCAAGCAAGGCGGCTCTTATATGGATAACAAAGCTGGCGGCTGCGGAGCTTGGAGAGTATAACATAAACGTCAACGGCATTGCTCCGGGATATATAGATACGGACATGGGACGTACTAATGACAACCAAAGAGAGGTTATAGAAAAGACAGTATTAAAGCGGTTGGGAACGCCTGCGGAGGTGGCGGATACGGCGTTGTTCCTGGCGTCTCCGGAGTCGTCCTTTATGACCGGGCAGATAATTTCGGTAGACGGCGGACGGCTGCTGTAGTTTTAAAAAATATTGACGGAGGTTTAAAATAATGAATGATATTAGCAAAATCGAAAATGCGGCGGTGCAGATAAGGAAAAATATTATCAAAATGACCTACAATACAGGCAGAAAGGGGGCTCATGTAGGGGGAGCGCTTTCACTGGCGGAGATAATGGCGGTGCTGTATACAGGCGTTATGAAATACGATAAGGACAATATGTCAGACCCATTGCGGGACAGGCTTATTTTAAGCAAAGGCCACAGCTCAATGGCGCTGTATGCTGCATTGGAGCAGGCGGGACTTTTAACGGATGAGGAGCTTTTGACCTTTATGGAAAAGGACACCCGCCTGACGGCTCACCCCTCGCTTAATCCCGGGATAGGTATTGACTTTGCCACGGGAAGCCTTGGAATGGGGCTTTCTCAAGGGGTGGGGACGGGGCTTGCTCTGCGGCTGAAGGGCAATAACACCTCGAGGATATTTGTTATTGTGGGGGACGGCGAATGCGATGAGGGGTCTGTTTGGGAGGCGGCAATGTCTGCGGCAAATTATAAGCTGGAGAATATTGTTTGCCTGGTGGACAAAAACGGATTCCAATATGACGGGGACACACGAGAGGTTATGGACAAGGGGGATATGGCGGCAAAATGGCGGGCGTTCGGCTGGGACGTCAGAGAAGCGGACGGTCACAATATAGAGGAACTGCTTGCAGCGCTTGACAATTTGGGTAATGGCAGACCTACAGCTGTTATATGCAATACTGTCAAGGGCAAGGGAGTTTCATTTATGGAAGCGAGCGGCAAGGACTGGCATAAGGGAACATTAAACGAAAAGCAATATGAAGCGGCTATGGCCGAGCAGGTATAAGGGAGGTTAAAAAATGCTGGAGCTTACAAAACCCATGGTGAGGACACTTTCAAGGCTGGGGCAGTGCGCTGCCTTTGGTCTTGCGCTGACGGCGCTGGGTGAGGAAAACAAGCAGGTGGTCGCTCTTACGGCGGATCTTGGCGGGCATGCGGCTTTAAACAAATTCAAGGAGCAATTTCCGGAGCGGTTTTTTAATTTCGGCATTGCCGAGCAGAATATGATAGGGGCGGCGGCCGGCTTTGCTAAAGAAGGCTTTATTCCCTTTGCGTCCACTTTCGGCACATTTGCCAGCATGAGAGTGGCAGACCAAATAAGAGTGAACATGGGCTACAATGGAGCAGGAATAAAGCTTGTAGGGCTTACCTCCGGAATATGCGCAGGAGTGTTGGGACCTACTCATATATGTATTGAGGATATGACCGTTATGCGGTCGATACCGAATATTACGGTCGTTTCCCCTGCGGACGGGGCGGCAACGGTAAAGGCAGTATATGCGGCGGCAAAGTCTGACGCGCCTATATATCTGAGGCTTACGGGAGCTATGAATAACCCTATAGTTTACAGCGGGGATTTTGATTTCGAGATAGGAAAGGCGATCACCTTGAAAGAAGGGGAAGATGTTGCTCTTATTGCCACGGGAAGCATGGTATATAATTCCATAAAGGCGGCGGAGATACTGGAGGAAAAGGGCATATCCGCTTCGGTTATTGATATGCACACGGTGAAGCCTCTTGACAGGAGCGCTATTGACAAGGTAATGGGGTCAAAGCTTATTGTCACTTTGGAGGAGCACAGTGTAAACGGCGGCCTTGGAGAGGCTGTGGCTCATGAGCTTGCGGGACGGAAAAATTCACCGCAGCAGCTTATGATAGGTATAGAGGACTTTTATCCTCACGCCAATGAATATGATGTTCTTATGGAGGAATGCGGGCTTACGTCCGAAAAGGCGGCGGAGAAAATAGCGGGCAAGCTTTCTTAAAATAAGCTGCTGAAAGGAAAAAGTATTATGTCTGTAAGAGTTGCCGATCTTATAATGGAAAAACTGAGCGGGGCGGGAGCAAAACATATTTTTATGGTAACAGGCAGAGGGGTGCTGTATTTGTCCGACGCTGCGGCAAGGTCGGAAAATATAAATGGGGTATCCATGCACCATGAACAGGCCTGCGCTTATGCGGCTATGGCTTATTCCCAGTACAACGGGAAAATAGGGGCTTGCCTTGTTTCGACCGGGTGCGCGGGGACTAATGCGCTTACGCCTGTTCTCTGCGCTTATCAGGACGGAGTGCCTATGGTGGTGGTCTCGGGACAGAATACTCTGCGGGAGACCTCCCGCTATTCGGGGATACCTCTTAGGACATGGGGGCAGCAGGAGGCGGATATTATAAAGCTGGCAGAGCCTGTTACAAAATATGCGGTCATGCTCACTGACCCGAAAAGAACGGTTTATGAGGTGGAAAAGGCTTTATATATGGCGACCTGCGGGCAAAAGGGGCCTGTTTGGATAGATGTGCCTCTGGATGTTCAGAATATGAGGATTGACCCGGAAGCGCAGGAGCATTTTATTCCCGAGGAAGAGGTGTCGGTGCCGTCGCCCGATGACATCGGGTATGTGAAAAATGCCCTTGAAAATGCGAAACGCCCCTGTGTGCTTATCGGCAGCGGCATACGTTCCTCGGGTTCGGAAAATTTACTGGCGGAATTTTCCGAAAAGAATAATATTCCTGTGGTATACAGCTCTTCGGCTGCCGATGTTTACAGCTATGATAAGCTTCTTTGCATGGGAAGCGTGGGTATGATGGCTTGTTCACGGTCGGGGGCGTTTGCTGTTCAGAATTCCGATCTGCTGCTGGTGCTGGGAAATCGTTTGTCTCCTATGACAACAGGCGGGGAGTACGGAAAGTTTGCAAGGTCTGCCGAAATTATAGTGGTGGACATTGATGAAACAGAGCACAGCAAAAATACAGTCAGAATCGATAAATTTATAAAGGCAGATGTGGGCAGCTTTCTTAATGAAATGAACTGCGCAGAGTTTTCCGGGGATTACAGTCAATGGATTGAAAAATGCGCTCACTGGAAGGAAATATTTCCTCTGTGTGAGGATATGCACAGAAACCGGGAGGCTGTTGATCTGTACAGACTGGCAGAGGCTTTGTCAGAGGTGATGGACAGCGGTCACACGCTTCTGACTGACGCAGGACTGGAAGAGCTTATATTGCCATCCAATGTGATCTTTTCGGGTAACAGGAGATGTCTGCACCCTGTCTCTCAGGGGGCTATGGGTTATGCGCTGCCTGCGGCTGTGGGCGCATATTACTCGGGGGCGGAGAAAACGGCGGCGGTCATAGGGGACGGCTCGATAATGATGAATTTGCAGGAGCTTGCAACTATTGCCTACAACAGAGTGCCTGTTAAGATAATTGTTGTAAACAACGATCTGTATGCGGTCATACGAAAGCGGCAGAGGGATATTTTCCGCACACGCACCATTGGCACGGATAAGGAAAACGGCGTGGGTGTGCCCGATTTTAAAAAGGTCGCAGAATGTTTCGGGATAAAATATATGCGGATAGAGACGGACGGGGAACTTTCCGGGGGGCTGGAGCGGCTTTTCGGCGAGAGCGGGGCTGTGCTTTGCGAAATTATGGGCGATCCCGATCAGGATTATATATGCTGCGCTGTTGCAAGGACAAATGAGAAAAGGTTTGTAAACCGTCCTCTTGAAGATCAGTCGCCTTTTATGGACAGGGAATTATTTTTAAGAGAAATGGTGATCGAGCCTATAGATCAGTAAGGAGAAAATTTATGGCACAGATTTTTTTTAGCGATAATACGGTTATTGGCGGCGGAATGGAGCACAGACCTTATTTTGTGGCGGAGGTGAATTCCAGTCACAACGGCAGCATGGACACGGCAAAAAGGATGATAGAGGCGGCGGCTGAGGCGGGGTGCGACTGCGTGAAATTTCAGTCCTGGTCGTCGGCTACTCTTTATTCAAAGACCTATTACAAGGCGAATCCCATTGCAAAGAGGTTTGTTGATAAGTTTTCAATGAGCCCCGGACAGCTTGGGGAATTGGCTGAATATTGCAAAGAATGCGGGGTGGCTTTTTCCTCCACACCTTATTCGGAGGAGGAGGTCGATTTTCTGGCGGAGACGGGTGTGCCTTTTATAAAGATCGCTTCTATGGAGATAAATAATCCCGCTTTTTTGGAGTATATTGCGAAAAAGGGCGTGCCTATGGTGCTTTCCACGGGAATGGCGGATATGGAGGAAATAGAGGCGGCGGTGGACGTTATTGAAAAAACGGGGAATAAAAATTTGTGCCTGCTTCACTGTATTTCGATCTATCCTCCCGAAACAGACGATATAAGGCTTAATAATATTGTGGGCTTGCAGGAAAAATTCCCTCATTATCCCGTTGGATTTTCCGATCACTCCACAGGTACGGAAATGGCTTGCGGGGCGGTTGCGCTGGGGGCTTGTCTGATAGAAAAGCACCTGACCCTTGACAAGACCAAGATAGGCATGGATAATCAAATGGCAATGGAGCCGCAGGAGCTTAAAAGCCTGGTGCGGCAGTGCAGGAATATAAGCAGTGCCATGGGCGGCAAGGAGCGGATCGTTTCGGAGGCGGAGTTTGCGCAGAGGAAAAATATGCGCCGCAGTCTGATATACACAAGGGATATGGCGGCGGGGGAGACCGTTTCGGAGGCGGATATTGGAGTAAAACGCCCTGGCACGGGCTTTGCGCCTGCCCGAAAAAACGATTTTATCGGGAAAAAGCTTTTGCGCGATGTCCGAGGTGACACTTTGCTGACGGGGGAAGATTTTGAATAAATTTCGAAAAAGAGGGTCGTCATGAAAAAGCTGAAGCCATTTATTCTGCTGCATTTTATACTGTTTATTTATTCCTTTAACGGGATATTTTCCAAAACTGCTGCGGGGAAGCCGTTTTTGTCCTTTGAGTTCTGTTTATTTTACGGGCTGGTGATAATAGGCTTGGGGGTGTATGCTATTTTATGGCAGCAGGTTCTGAAGGTCATTCCTTTGAATATTGCCTATGCGAACAAGGCTGTGACCCTTATATGGGGCATGGTATGGGGGGCGCTGGTTTTTGGGGAAAGTATTTCGGTAAACAATATTATAG
>CAMWLD010000166.1 GCA_947175005.1 uncultured Ruminococcus sp.
AGGGAAAGAAATTGTGGTATTATATAAACACAAACTTATATTTGTAAATGAGAGGCTTGAAAGTTACAGGACATACCCTAAGCTTCAACGTGTTTTTGATGTACAAGATTAAGTAAAGGAGCTCAAAATTATGACCGAAATTTTATGGCTGGGCAGAGGCGGACAGGGTGCGTTTACCTCCGCAAAGCTTGCGGGGGCGGCGTTTGCTTCAAAGGGTGACGGCTGCTTTGCACTTGCCTTTCCCTCTTTCGGACCCGAACGGCGGGGCGCGCCCGTAAAGGCGTTTACCAAGCTTGATTCAAAGCCCGTGCTTGACCGCAGCGAAACTGAAAAAGCAGATTATACGGTAATTCTTGACGAGACACTTTTTAATGAAAATATTAAAAATGCCTTAAAAGCGGGCGGCAGGATAATCATAAATTCCGAGAAAGATTACGGAGATAATATTATTTCCGTAAATGCCGTTAAGATAGCAAGGGAATGTTCTCTGCCTGTGGTGAACACGGTCATGCTGGGGGCTTTGGGGAAAATTTCGGAAAAAATAAGCCGGTCGGATATAATTTTTGCCATTCAAAATTATATGCCCGAAAGGCTTCGGGAGAAAAATATAAAGGCGGTAATTGCCGCTTCGGAGGGCTTTTGAATGAAACCGTATTTAAGAGAAAAAAGCGCATTTTCCTTTGAGGAAATTCCCGAAAAGACCTGCTTTGAGGCTGGGTATCTTGTAACAAAAAACAGCGGCTGGCGGCGTGCACGCCCTGTAATTGACAAGGACAAATGCGTGATGTGCCTGCAATGTTATCTCTATTGTCCCGACGGCGTGATCTCGGAAAGTGACAACAACATTTGCATTGATTATGATTTTTGCAAGGGCTGCGGTATCTGCGGAAAGATATGCAAAGCCGGGGCAATAAAAATGGAGGCGGAAGTTTGAAACATAGCGTGAACAGCCCCTAAGTTTCAACGCACCTTTGGTGCGGACAAAAAATCAGCGGGAGGTAAAAAAATGGCATCGAAATTTTTATCGGGCAATGAGGCATTTGCGGAGGGGATAAGGCTTGCCCGTCCGCAGGTAGTTGCCGCCTACCCCATAACTCCGCAGACCACGGTAGTGGAGCGGCTGGCGGAAATGGCGGAGGATAAAAGCCTTGACTGCGAATTTATCCATGTGGAATCGGAGCACTCGGCTCTTTCCTGCGCAATGGGCGCGTCGGCAGGGGGCGTGCGTACCTTTACAGCCACATCTTCCCAAGGGCTGCTTTATATGGCGGAGTGCCTTTACTACGCCTCGGGAGGGCGTTTTCCCATTGTTATGATGAACGCAAACCGCTCTACCGCCCTGCCCTGGAATATTTACGGCGATCAGCGGGACAGTCTTTCACAGTTGGACTGCGGCTGGATACAGGTTTATGCGGGCAGTGCACAGGAGGCTCTCGACCTTGCGCTGATGAGTTATCGCATTGCCGAGGATAAAAATGTATCGCTGCCGATAATGGTAAATCTGGACGGCTTCATTCTGACACACACCTATGAACAGGTGGATATTCCGACAGCGGAGCAGGCGGATAAATTTCTTCCCGAATTTGAAACGGATAATAAATTTGATTTTGACGAACCTAAAAATATGGCGTTTTCCGCAGGACCGGAATATAATTACGCATTCAAGATAAAGCACCACAACGCTATGATAAATTCGTCTGCCGTTATCAAAAAAGCCGAGGGGGAATTTTACGAAATTTTCGGCAGGAAATACACAGGTCTGATCGAAGAATATAAAACCGACGACGCCGAATACATAATCATAACCTTGGGCAGCATTGGCGGACTGTGCTTTGAAGCTGCGGATAAATTCCGTGAAAAGGGGATAAAAGCGGGGGTAATAAGAATACGGTATATGCGGCCGTTTCCGCGGGAAGAGATATGCGCAGCGGTGAAGAACGCAAAGGCTGTTGGAGTGCTTGAAAAGGATATTTCATTTGGAAATGAAGGGACAGTTTTTACTAATGTTAATTCCGCTTTGCAGTCTCTTGACAGGCACATTCCCTCCTATAATTTTATTGGAGGACTGGGGGGCAAAAGTATTTTACCGAGTGATATTGAAGAAATTTTCAATAAAATTATATTGGGAACGGAAGGTCCGGCAAGCACGGACAGAATCAATTTCATCGGAACGGAGGTGCAGGCATAATGTCGGTCACGGCAAAAAATTTATCCCGTGAAGAATTTTTTTACGGACACAAGGCCTGCCCCGGCTGCGGCGGAAGTCTGGCGGTAAGAAACGCACTCAAAGTGTTAGGCAAAAATGCTGTGGCGGTCCTGCCTGCGGGGTGTATGTCGGCGGTGGGGTTTAATTTTCCCCAGCTTTGCTTCGGGAACAACGCCATAATTTCCACATTTGCGGGCACTGCCTCCATGCTTACGGGAATTGAAGCGGCGCTTAGGATAAGAGGCTGCGATTTTACTGCTGTGGGCTTTGCGGGGGACGGCGGTACGGCGGATATAGGTATTCAGGCGCTTTCGGGGGCGATCGACCGAGGAGATAACATTATCTACATATGCTATGACAATGAGGCGTATATGAACACGGGCATTCAGAAAAGCGGACTTACTCCTTTCGGGGCAAAGACTACCACTACTCCCGCAGGGGAAAATATCAGAGGGAATATCCGACCTAAGAAAAATATGTTTGAAATAGCCGCCGCCCATGGCATTCCCTATGCTGCCACGGCTACGGTGGGATATATGACGGATTTTTTGAACAAGGTGGAAAAGGCGTCGAGAATAAAAGGTACAAAATATATTCATGTAATAGCGCCCTGTCCCTCGGGCTGGGGTATTCCCGAAAGCGATACCGTTGAGGTCGCCCGTGAAATAGTGGACTGCGGGCTGTGGTACTTAGCGGAATTTTACGAGGGTGAATTTAAGGTGACTCATACGCCGAAGGAGTTTACGAGTGTGGAAAATTATCTTAAAAAACAGGGGCGGTTTAAACATCTGACCGCAGAAGATATAAAAATAATCGAAAGCTCCCGTGATAAAAAATGGGAGAAGATACGAAAGGAGTGGGTTTAATGCCTGCTTTATCAAACAGGACGGACAGCTTTACCGACTCGGTGATAAGACGAATGACGAGAATTTCCAATGAGTACGGAGCGGTTAATCTTTCGCAAGGGTTTCCCGATTTTGAGCCGCCGAGGGAGATCTTAACAAGGCTTGTAGAGGTGGCTAATGAGGACTATCACCAGTATTCAGTGACATGGGGAGCGCAGAATTTCCGTGAGGCTCTGGCGAAAAAATATGAGCATTTTTCGGGGATAGCCATTGACCCCGACAGCGAGATAGTTGTCACCTGCGGCAGCACAGAGGCTATGATGGCGGCTATGATGAGCGTTACGAACCCCGGTGACAAGGTGATAGTTTTCTCTCCATTTTATGAAAATTACGGGGCGGACGCTGTGCTTTGCGGGGCGGAGCCGTTATATGTTCCTCTTGTTCCTCCCGAGTTCGGGTTTGACCCGAATGTTCTTGAAGAGGCGTTCAGGCAGAAGCCGAAAGCTATGATTTTATGCAATCCCTCCAATCCCTGCGGCAAGGTTTTCACAAAGGACGAACTGGAAATTATTGCAGGACTTGCAAAAAAATATGATGTGTTCATTATCACCGACGAGGTTTACGAGCATATAGTTTATGCCCCGAACGTGCACAGCTACATGGCGGCGCTGCCCGGAATGAGGGAGAGGACTGTTCAGTGCAGCTCTCTTTCAAAAACCTACTCCATTACAGGCTGGCGGCTGGGCTATGTTATCGCACCGCCCGATATTATTGACAGAGTGAAAAAGGTGCATGATTTCCTGACCGTGGGGGCTGCTGCGCCTTTGCAGGAGGCGGCTGTAGCGGGGCTTGATTTCGGAGATGATTATTATAAGGCTTTGCAGGAAAAATATACGGAGAAGCGTGAACTTTTCCTTAGAGGACTGGACGATATAGGGCTTGTTCACACCGAGCCTCAAGGAGCGTATTATGTGCTTGTGGATATTTCCGGATTCGGCTATGAAAGCGATCTGGATTTCTGCACAAGGCTTGCCCAAAAGGTGGGAGTGGGTGCAGTGCCCGGGTCGAGCTTTTTCAAAGAACCCGAGAACAGATTTATACGGCTTCATTTTGCCAAAAGGAATGACACGCTGAATGAGGCGCTTGAAAGACTTGACAGCATAAAAATAAAAATGGGGAAGTGATGATATGACATTGCAGCAGCTGAGCTATGCCATTGCCATAAGCGAGGCAGGCTCAATGAACAAGGCGGCGGAGCAGCTTTATATAGCCCAGCCCTCTCTTACCGCCTCGGTAAAGGAGCTGGAAAAGGAGATAGGGATATCCATATTCAACCGCGGCGCAAGGGGGATAACCCTTACTGCCGACGGAGTGGAATTTATAGCCTATGCAAGGCAGGTCTATCAGCAGTATCTTATTTTGCAGGAAAAATATACGGGCGGGGGACTAAAGCGCAAATTCGGGGTATCCGCACAGCATTATTCCTTTGCGGTGCAGGCGTTTGTGGAGACGGTGGCGGAGTTTAACACTCATGAATACGAATTCGCCATTCGTGAAACAAAGACTGCCAATGTGATAAATGATGTAAGCAGCCTTAAAAGCGAGATAGGGATAATTTATTTGAGCAATTTCAACAGGCACGTTATCACACGTCTGCTTGAAACGAACCATATTGCATTTACTCATCTTATTGACTGCGATATTTTTGCCTATTTGTGGAAAGGTCATCCGCTGGCGGGGAAAAAGTCTGTCAGCATTGAAGAATTAAAGGAATATCCCTGTCTTACCTTTGAGCAGGGGGATAAAAGCTCCTTTTATTTTGCCGAGGAGATAATCGACACCTCGGAATTTGCCCGTGTGGTAAAAATTTCCGACAGGTGCACGGCTCTTAATTTAATGCAGGGACTGGGCGGATATACCTTTTGTTCGGGGATAATCTGCAATGAGCTTAACGGCTCGGAATATGCTGCCGTTCCCATTGACGATACTACGGACGCTATGGAGATAGGATATATCACCAAGAAAAATACAATTATCAGCGACATTGGGGAGATCTACATCGAAAAGCTGAAAGGATTTTTGAAGAAATGTGTGTGATGTAAGTCCCTATCAAATAAATGCTCAAACGCCGCGGGGCTTTTTCCCCCTCATGCGCCGGGGGCCGGCTTTGTTTCCCTCAAACGCTGGGGAAATGGCTTATTGTGTTTCTGTGAATTTGTTTTTGAAATGCGTTGGTTTGTTGGTTGATGTGACTTGCCTGTTACTATGAAATGTGAGCTTGTTTGTGAAATGCATGACATTGCAAACGACTGTAAGTTGCCGACCAAAGGGACAACCTCCCAGGTGGGAGAGGGGGCGCTCCGGGCTTGCTGGGGACGGTAGGCCGCCCCCCTCTCCCCCCTGCGCGGTTTTCCCTC
>CAMWLD010000167.1 GCA_947175005.1 uncultured Ruminococcus sp.
TCACTAAGCCGTATTGAATCGGGATATGCTTACAATAATATCAGAACAATAAATCAGGATTTGTCGAACCGCTCGGTTCGATATAATAAGGTAATGTTTATGATACAATATATCAAACAGCCTACAGAATATTTATGTGGACAGGCATGCGTAGCGATGTTGGCAAATGTTTCTGTAGATGAGGTAATTAAAGTTATAAAAAATGACAAGGGTACAGGAAAAAAAGAACTTGCAGCCGCATTTGAGCATTTTGGCATTTCCTGTGCAAAAACAATGACGAAAGCAGACAATAACACCAGGCTTCCCGATACGTGCATATTAAAGGTTTTGCTCCCCAAATACGGTCACTGGGTCTTATATCATAAAGGCAAATATTATGATCCGGAATTCGGATTGCTTGATGAACTGTATCCCAAGGAACGAATACAGTCATATTGGGAAATTTATATTTGATCGGAGAGAATGGATCGGCTTTGTGATTCACGGTTTGCCGGGAAGTTATCCGCTGTGTATAGCAGCCGGCTCCGTTCTTAAAAAGGGAGGCGGTATCCCCCTTGACAACCCCCAAAAAATATGCTATAATGATTTACAGAAACAGTGATGATACATAAAATAACTTATTAAACAACAGCGATCCGTAAAATTATCAAAACGGAAATACGGTTTTAAAAGCAAAAGCGGGGCATTAAAGTTTTATTACATCTTGCTTCTTGCCTCTAAAAGCCGAAAAGTAAAGCAATTATATATCTCACTCTAAAAGGAGGCGTTTATTTATGGGCATTTCACCTATAAGCACAGGCAGCGGCGGATTTGAAAGCTACGGGAAAAGCGGCGGCGGGATAGGCGCTGTTCCGGGTAAGATCTCAAATCTGCAAAAGCAGAAAGAGGATTACGAAAAGGCAATGGAAAAGACCTCCGACCCTACTGTTACGGGCACATTGCAGGGGAAGATAGAGGGCTTGGAGCGGCGTATAGACACGCTGAAAAAGCGTCTTGAAAAGCTGGAGGAGGAAGAAAACAACGGCGAGTGCCAAACCTGCAAGAACAGAAAATATCAGGACGGCTCGAACGACCCGGGAGTATCCTTCAAAAGCGCTACGAAGATAAGCCCCGAGGCGGCGGCTTCTGCGGTGCGGGGGCACGAAATGGAGCACGTTTACCGCAACAGGGCTGCGGCGGCACGTGAGGGCAAGGAGATAGTGAGCCAGAGCGTTGTTATAAAGTCCGCTATTTGTCCCGAATGCGGGAAAGCCTATGTTTCCGGCGGCGAGACAAGGACGGTCACCAAGACAAAGCCCGAGGATAAATTTAACGTCGGCACCCGTGAAAACGATCCCACGGCTGTCGGGGGAATGTTTGATAAGGTAGCCTGACAATATCTGTCAGGTATGACAATGCCTGTCAAGTGTGACAGGGGCAGGAATTTTCAGAGGCAAGAAGCAAGAGGTTTGCAGGAGCTGTGTTGTGACAGGTCTTGCGGGTCTCTTGTTTTTTTATTTTCCCTCTTGAAAAATTCCGTAAAATATTATATAATATTTTTAAAGCAGTAATTATCCCACGAAAGGAATAATGCCATGAAGATATTAAAAAGATTTACCGCACTGTTGACCGTCCTTATAATAATATTTACGTCTGTTCCCGATGTTTGTGCCAAGGAAGAAAGCCTCGGCCAAGGGGATTTTGTTCACGCAAAGGGCAGGGACATTATCGGAACCGACGGGAAAAAGCTGGAAATAAGGGGCATGGCTCTGGGCAACAATGTTTGGGAAAACAGTCCCACACCCGCCTATAAGCATCACACGGAAAAAAGCTACAAGGAGCTTTCGGAAATGGGCTTTAACTGCGTGAGATTCTATCTTAACTACGGCATTTTTGAAAGCGACGACAACCCGTATCATTACAAGAAAAAGGGCTTTGAATGGCTGGACCGAAATATTGAATGGGCTAAAAAATACAACATGGGTATCATTCTCAATATGCACTTTCCTCAGGGAGGCTACCAGTCACAGGGGAATGGCATGGCGCTGTGGGAGGAAAAGGAAAACGGTGACAGACTTGCTGCCCTTTGGAAAGAAATTGCCCGCAGGTATGCCGATGAGCCGACCGTATGGGGCTACGGACTGATAAACGAACCGGGCGTGCCCTTAAAGGACAGCAAGGAAGAGACCCTTGAACAGTATACGGAAATGTACAAGCGGCTAATAAAGGCAATCCGCAGCGTATCCCCCTATCAGGCGATCTTTGCGGAGCGGCTTTGCTTTGCAAAAAACGCCAACGGCAGCTCCGACTGGTCATATGTCAGCACCCCCGAGGACGCCTTTTGTATTTTTGACGATGACAATATTATTTACGAATTTCACACCTACGAACCCTTTTGCTTTACTCATCAGAATGCCGCATGGGCGGGAACGGCAGGGGCTGTTTATTCTTATCCCTCCGATGAAATGATCGCCGCCGATTACGGGGAATGGACAGGGGCGGCAGCCTCCAAAAGCATTGACAGCATCAACGGCTGGGAATATTTCGAGAGCGAGAAAATCACTCTTACGGATAATTACAACACGGGATATATCTGCCTGAAGGTGCTGGGCGACAGCGGAAATTCGGACATTTATTTTGACAATATCACCTTAACGGAAATTTCCCCCGAGGGGAAAAGCAGTGTGAAAATTCATCTTGACTGCAACAATAACGCTGCAGGCGGCTTTGGCTTCTGGAGCTCGGACGGCACGGGCGGCATTTCCGACGCTCCCGGCAAGGGCATAGAGGGCGGCTGCGTTAAAATATCCGGCTCAAAGGAAAATGTCAGCGCCACTGCTCACAGGTTCACTCTTAAAAGCGGTTTCCAATATTATATTTCGGGATATGTGAAAAATGAGACCCGCTGCAATGCATATGTTACGATTGATCTTGTCAGATCGGATAATATCCGCATCTTGGACAAGCAGTATCTTGACGACGCTGTAAAACCTTATTGGGAATTTTCCCAAAAGCACAATGTCCCCGTTTATGCCGGAGAATTCGGGGTAATTTGCGAGGGCTTCAAGGAAAACCGCGGCGGCGGCGAATGGGTTTCGGATATGATAGATATTTTCCGGAAATATGATATCGGCTTTAACTATCACGCCTATCACGAATGGTCTTTCGGGCTTTATCGGAACGATTCGGGTGAGCTGCCGAATGATCTGAACAAGGAGCTTGCAGCGGTATTCAGAAAAAAGCTGAAAGAAAAAAGATAAGAAATATTCCCTGTATCTTTTATGATATGGGGATATTTTTTGAAGCTGCACCCAAAAATATGCCCTTTATTTACAAATTATCAACCTTATCACCTTGAAAAATTAATTGAAATAATATATAATAGAAATATTAACCTATAAGGAGGACTTAAATCATGTCAAAGAAACCCTACTACATTACCACACCTATTTACTACCCCTCCGCGAGCCCTCATATCGGGACTTGCTACACCACAGTGGCGTGCGACTCTATCGCCCGGTACAGACGAATGCAGGGTTATGACGTGATGTTCCTTACGGGCACAGACGAGCACGGTCTTAAAATTCAGCAGAAGGCCGACGAAAAGGGCGTTACGCCAAAGGAATATGTGGACGAGATCGTGGCGAATTTCAAAAAGCTCTGGTCTTTTATGAACATCAGCTACGACCACTATATCCGCACCACCGACGATTACCATATCAAAACAGTCCAGACCATTTTCCGCCGCCTTTACGACAAGGGATATATCTACAAGGGCGAATATACGGGAAAATACTGCGTTCCCTGCGAAAGCTTCTGGACGTCTACACAGCTGGACGAAAACGGCTGCTGCCCCGACTGTCACCGCCCTGTGACCGACGCTAAGGAGGAGGCGTATTTCTTCAAGCTTTCTCCCTTTGCGGACAGGCTGGAAAAGCTGCTGACGGAGACCGATTATTTGCAGCCCAAGAGCCGTGCCACGGAGCTTGTGAACAACTTTATAAAGCCCGGACTTGAAGATCTCTGCGTTTCACGGACAACGTTCAAATGGGGCATTCCCGTGGATTTTGACGAGGGACACGTGGTCTATGTCTGGGTGGACGCTCTTTCCAACTATATCTCCGCTCTGGGCTATGAGAACGACCGCCCCGATCTTATGGGCAAATTTTGGCCTGCGGACGTGCATATGGTTGCAAAGGATATTATGCGTTTTCATGCTATTATATGGCCTGCTATGCTTATGGCGCTGGAGCTGCCCTTGCCGAAGCACCTGGCAGTTCACGGCTGGATTACCTTTAACGGGCAGAAAATGAGCAAATCATTGGGGAACGTTATCGACCCTATTGTTCTTGGAAACCGCTACGGCGCAGACGCTATCCGCTATCACATTCTCCGTGAAATGCCTTTGGGGGCGGACAGCAGCTTCTCCAACGAAATTATGATAAACCGCATTAACTCCGACCTTGCCAACGACCTTGGGAATCTTGTTTCCCGAACGGTTGCAATGGTGATTAAATATTTTGAGGGCACTCTTCCCGAGGAAAGGGAGGCTGAAGCTATTGACAGCGAGCTTATTTCCATGGCCGAGGCTCTGCGGGGCACTGTGGACGGGCTTATGGACGAGACCAAGCTCAGCGCCGCTTTAACGGAAATTTTCAAGGTGATCTCCCGTGCAAACAAGTATATTGACGAGACCTCGCCTTGGGTACTGGCAAAGGACGAGGGCAAGCGGGCAAGGCTGGCAAGCGTGCTGTACAATCTTTTGGAAAGCATAAGAATTTCCGCTTCTCTGCTGTGTCCCTTTATGCCAACGGATATGCCGAAAATTTTTGAGCAGATAGGCGCTGCCGAGGCGGACGTTTCCTATGAAAATGCAGGGAAGTTCGGCGTGCTTCCCGCAAATGTTACGGTGCACAAGGGTGATGTGCTTTACCCGAGAATTGATGCGGAAAAGGAAATTGAGGAGCTTAACGCTTTTGTGGCAAAGGAGAAGTCTGCGGGAGAGACCGCTGAAAATGCAGATATAGAGCCTGTTGCGGGGATCATCGGCATAGAGGATTTCGGCAAGGTGGATATGCGTGTGGCAACGGTCAAGGCCTGTGAAAAGATACCCAAGGCAAAGAAGCTTTTAAAGCTCACTCTTGATGACGGACTGGGCGGCAGACAGGTGGTATCGGGCATTGCCAAGTGGTATGAGCCCGAGGCACTTGTTGGCAAAAAGGTCATTGTGGTGGCTAATCTTTCGCCTGCAAAGCTGTGCGGCGTGGAGTCCCAGGGAATGATACTTGCAGCAGACGCAGGGGACGAGGTAAAGATTATATTCCCGGACGAGAGCATTCCCAACGGGGCAAGGCTTAGCTGATAATAACCAAAAGGGCAGGGCGCAAATTTACCGCACCCTGCTTATTTTTCGCTTATTACAAGAACACACACTCCACTCGGGTTCCAAGGGCGGAGCCTTTGGCGGGGACGGGG
>CAMWLD010000168.1 GCA_947175005.1 uncultured Ruminococcus sp.
GGTTATTATGGCGGCTTTGGGTGGATGTTCGGGAAATAATGAGGAAGCAAGTTCGGAGGTAAATGACACTGATGTTTTAACGGATATTTCGGAGGTGTCGGAGGAAACGGATTCGGATAATATCGAAGAATTACCCGAAGAAAATTCGGAAAATGATAATTTAAACAAGGATACGGATAAAGGCAGCGTGACTGTTGATATTTCCGAGGAGGATAAGGCGCTGCTTGAAAAGGTATGCGAAGGCGGTTTTCTCGTTATGTACAGGGACGGCAGTTTTGATGTGATCGGTGAGGAAGAAGGTGCAGAATATGCCGAGAAATTTAAATTTATGTTAGGCGGTGTGAATATGCTTTCCGATGAATTTTATGAAGATATGTTGGAATTCGGAATAAGTTATTCAAGGGAAGAATATGCAGCGATTATATATGAGTCGTACCCGCCGCTCAAGGATTATTTCGATATATACGGTAATCTGAAAAATAAGAATGATGTAATGGTTATTGTTGGTATTGAAGATAACACCTATAATTATAATGAGAACAACGGAACAGTTTCTTCCGAGAAAGCCTCTTACCGTGTGTGGGAATGGGTAATAGACACACTCAAGGGTGATGAAGAGTTACGGACGAAATATATTGCAGCCGCCGAAAAATCAGCTTTTGAATTTGTAGTCGCATTTTATGAATGTGATGAAAACGGGGTTATTGAAGCCCGGCTGCAAAGCTACAGCGGTGAGGGTGAAACAGACATAGAGGAAAAACTCCATGTGAGCGGAAAATAGAGCTTTATGCTCGGTAACAGCTTTGTTTTTGCGGACACTAAGAAGCCTGCTCCGACAAGCAGGGGTAAAATGATCTTTGATATGCCGGCGGGGGACTTTGTTTCCGAGGACTGCAAGCTTAATGTGAGAGAGGAAGATTAAACGCCGTGGGTATGAACTCGGCAGAAGCCGCACACCACTGCCATTTTTAGAAACTGTGAAACAATGTGATTATACACCTTTATACTTTCCCATAACATTTCGATACGCTGCAAAATTAAGAACAAGCGCTCCTGTCCATGCGACAATTTCGGCATAGGCTGCTGCGGAAAATCCGATCTTGGGAATACATAATAATATTACCGCTATCCGCAGAGCCATTTCCAGAAATCCCGAAAACATTGGTATAATGGGCTTGCCCATGCCCTGGACGGCGCTTCTGAATATAAACAGCATATTCAGAATTATAAGGGCTTTGCCGCATATGCGCAAAAATCCCGCTGCAAGGGCGACGGTTTCCTGTCCGCTAAGCATTATCTTGGCAAGAGGCTCGGGAAAAAATACCATTGCCGTTCCGAGAATTATGTAGGAAACAACAGCTATTGCTGCACCTGTGCGGACCCCGTCTTTGATACGGCTGTAATGATTTGCGCCCATATTCTGCCCCGTAAACGCCGAAACTGCAAAGCCTGCTGTGACCGAGGGCAGCATAAAAAGATTGATGTATTTGCTGCCCACCGAATATGCAGAGGTATAGACTGCTCCGAGGGCGTTGATCTGCGACTGTACGGGAATACAGCCGGCTGCTGTTATTGAATTCATGCACGCCATGGGAATGCCGTTTTTAAGCAGTGCAAGCTGCAGCGTAAAATTATCCTTGAAATCCTTACGGCAAAGCCGCAGATCGTCCGATCCGAAAATGCGGGAAATGCAGATGATAACCGATACCGCCTGCGCTGAAACCGTTGCGGCAGCAGTGCCGCCCACCCCTGTTTTAAACATAAAGACAAAAAGGCAGTCCAGGAAAATATTCAGCGCAGAGGAAACTATTATGGCAATAAAGGGCGTTTTGCTGTCGCCCATAGCCCGCAGAATGCAGGAACAAAGATTGTATGCCATTGTGATAATGACCCCGCCGAATATGATATAGCCGTAGACAAGGCTGTCCCCTAAAATGATCGGCTCGGTATGCATGAAAACCAGCATTTTTTTCAGAAACATCAGGCTGATAACGGTTATCGGCAGGGACAGGACAGTCGACAAGCTTATCGAGGCCGCTACTGCCCGACGTACTGCGGATTTGCTGCCGCTGCCGCAGCGCTGGGCTATAATAACGGAAAAACCGTTGGTTATTCCTTGCACAAAGCCGATAATAAGCAGTATGGGGGCGGACATATTTCCCACTGCCGCAAGGGCATTGTCCCCAAGCGCCCTGCCGACAATTGCGGTGTCCGCAAAGGTGTATATTTGCTGAAGCAGATTGGTTAAAAGCATCGGAAAGTAAAAGGCAAGCAGTGTTTTTGAAGCTTTGCCCGCTGTGAGATCGGTCGTTTTGGTCATATGTATGCTCCTTTAGTGTTACATTGCTTAAAATCGGCGTGCCTTAAAAGACAGGGATAGTTTCAAAGCTTCCGTAAAATAATTATAAGAAATGCAATTTTATTTTTATATCGGTTTTCTTGTTTCTATATCAAAAAAACAATATAATTAAACAAAGGAGAACTTAAAGCCATGAAAGCAAGGCGTGAGCTTAACCGCCGCTTATTTTTGCGGAAAACAGGCGAGATCAAACGACTGCCGATAAACCTGGAGCGTGAGAAATATGCGGATATTTGCAGCGGAAATGTTGAGGCGGCAAAGCACAGGGCGGCAGATATTGAACGCATTGTAAATGCCCGTCCGCTTTCCGATGACCCTGTACGCAATGCGCTTTTTCATCTGATAATCGAAGCGTCTGCGGTTGCCGAGGCCTGCATGGACAGCGGAATGGGGCATGACGAGGCGTATACCCTTGCCGATATTTATATTTCCAAGGCGGATAAATGCGGCACCTATGAGGGGCAGCTGGAATTATTGGGACAAATGCAGCTTGATTTTGCCGAGCGTATGCGGGAAATTCGCAAGGAGTCGGTAATTTCCCTGCACGTGCGCAAATGCATTGATTACATTTATGAAAATCTGAAAGAGAATCTGACGGTAAATTCCCTTGCCGAATACTGCGGACTGCACCCCTCTTACCTTTCAAAGCTGTTTTATTCGGAAACCGGTATACACATGAAGCAGTTTGTTCTGGAAGCAAAAATTGACACGGCGGAAAATCTTCTGAAATATACAAACTTGTCCTACATTGATATTTCCTCGGCTTTAGGCTTTTCGTCACAAAGTTCATTTATCTGCGCATTTAAAAAGGTGACGGGTACAACTCCCAAAAAATATCGGGAAAGCAACATCATTTCGGAGATGTGAGGTTCATTTTCGATATGTTTCTCTGAAAAATATTGACTGAAAATGTCGCCTATAGAAAAATTTACAAAAAAATCAAAAAAATTCTCAAAAAACTCTTTACAAAATCGGAAAAAGGTGGTATAATAAATATTGTTCGTGTGTATAAGTGTATCCACACGTAGTATCTCCTTTACTCAGCTTACGGGGAACGCCCTTATTTCGGGAAATTATGCCTGCCGTATGCAGGGTTTGGAGAAATATTTTAAAGAGGTGTATTTATTATGATGCGCAAGGAAGAAAAAGGTGCGGTTATTGCCGCAAACAGACTCAGCGACAATGACACAGGTTCGCCCGAGGTTCAGATCGCTATTCTCACAAAGAGGATCAACGACCTTAACGAACATCTGAAGGTTCACAAGAACGACCACCACTCCAGAAGAGGCCTGCTTAAAATGGTAGGTCACAGACGTAATCTGCTCGGCTATCTCCAGAAAAAGGATATCAGCAGATACCGTGCTATTGTTGAAAAGCTTGGTCTGCGTAAGTAAGCGCAGAAGATCCGCAAGGCAGAATGTAAAGGCGAAAGCCTTTACTCTGCCTTTCGGTGTTTGTTCGGAGGTACGGTGACCGATGGGGATTTCATCGGTCTCGTTGGTATCTCACGGGTTTCGCGGGGCGGATGTTTAGCATTAAATCGGGGCTGCAAGCGGCTGTTTGCAGGTCGGATTTATTGCTATACTCCGTCTGTTATCAAAAGAAAAATCAAAAATTGATGGAGGAAAATGTATGAATCAGATGAAAACATTTGACAAGCACAGAGTGTTCACAACTACATTTGCGGGCAGAGAGCTGACTGTGGAAACAGGCAAGACCTGTGAGCTTTCCAACGGCTCATGCTGGGTAAAATACGGCGAAACGGTGGTTATGGCGAACGTTACAGCCAGCGTTAAGCCCAGAGAGGGTATAGACTTTTTCCCTCTTTCGGTGGACTATGAGGAGAGACTTTACTCGGTGGGCAGGATTCCCGGGTCGTTTATGAAGCGTGAGGGCAAGCCCTCGGAAAAGGCTATTCTTACCTCCCGTGTGGTTGACAGACCTATCCGCCCTCTGTTCCCCAAGGATATGAGAAATGATGTTTCGGTGGTTATGACGGTGCTGGCGGTTGACCCCGACCATTCTCCCGAGATCGTGGGAATGATCGCAACTTCCGTCGCCATTTCCATTTCGGATATTCCCTGGGCAGGACCTATCGGCGGTATCAGTGTAGGTCTTGTTGACGGTGAGATAGTGCTCAACCCCACTTTAAAGCAGAGAGCGAAAAACGATCTTAATCTGACTGTTGCGGGCACTATGGAAAAGGTCGTTATGATCGAGGCGGGTGCAAACGAAGTCGACGACGACACCATGCTGGACGCCATTATCAAGGGTCATGAGGAGATCAAAAAGATCGTTGCGTTCATTAACGATATTACCGCAGAGATCGGCAAGAAGAAGTTTGAATTTGAGTCAATGGACGTTGACCATGATATGTTTGATGAGATCGAGACCTTTGCGGCAGAGAGGGTAAAGGTTGCCCTTGACACCGACGACAAGAACAAGAGAGAGGAAATGCTCAATCCTATAAAGGACGATATTCACGCCGAATTTGACGGGAGATATCCCGAAAAAGAGGCTATGATAGACGAGTGCATTTACAAGCTTCAGAAGAAGATAGTAAGAAACTGGCTTTACGAGGGCAAGCGTGTTGACGGCAGAGGACTGGACGATATCCGTCCGCTGGCTGCCGAGGTCGGCGTACTGCCGAGAGTTCACGGCTCGGGACTGTTTACAAGAGGACAGACCCAGGTGCTGACTGTTGCCACACTGGGTCCTGTAAGCGACGCACAGCGTATTGACGGACTTGATGAAGAGGACAGCAAGCGGTATATGCACCACTACAACTTCCCCTCCTACTCGGTTGGTGAGACAAAGCCCTCAAGAGGACCCGGCAGACGTGAGATAGGTCACGGAGCGCTGGCGGAGAGAGCTTTGGAGCCTGTTATTCCCCCTGTGGAAGAATTCCCCTATGCGCTGCGTCTTGTTTCCGAGGTGCTTTCCTCCAACGGTTCTACTTCTCAGGGCTCTATCTGCGGCTCGACTCTTGCGCTCATGGACGCAGGCGTGCCTATCAAGTCTCCTGTAGCGGGCATTTCCTGCGGACTTATTACAAGGGACGACGGCTCGTTCCAGACTATGGTGGACAT
>CAMWLD010000169.1 GCA_947175005.1 uncultured Ruminococcus sp.
GGGAACAGGAATATGATATACTGCAAGACGGTGGGCAAATTTATGACAATAGAGACAACGAAACATGGACTTACGCTGCTGTTGACGGAATCCAAATAACATCAGAAGATGAGTATCTGAAAAGTATCAAGATTTATTTATCCGCAGGGCTGCCTGTGATAATAGACGTAGGTGGACATTTTGTAGTTGTAGTGGGAGTTGAATCAGATATTAAATTGGAAAAGGCAGAATTTAAGGATTTGGTCATATATGATCCGGGGCGATCAGATGTAAACCAAATTGTGACATTGGGTAAGTCTGAAAAAAAATATAAGCGTGGTTCTTTCAGACTTCTGACACCTTATCCCGTTGTTAAAAGCGCGGCACCTGATGATGATGGGTACTACCCGGATATTTACGGCACCGATATACTTGATAGTGAGTGGTCGTTCGTCAAAGATGAAAAAGGCAAAAAAACGCATGATCCCTATTACTTAGCTCCTGTGAGAAAAACCAACAACGGAAAAATTATTCCCGCAAAGCAGGGGAGACCGCTCAAAGAGGCAATTAAGGCTGTCAACTATTACTATTCCGATATGCCCGAGGATGAAAAGGAAGAAATAATCAAGGGACTGAAGAAGGTGTTTACGGGAGAGGATGAAGACGCTGTTTACAAAGACCTGGTTATTACCGAAAACGGCGAATATGAGCCGGATGAGGATGTGACGGCTTTTAAGAAAGTTACGGTTGATGTGAAAGCGAATGTGAAGTCAAAGAGCATTACCGCAAACGGCGTATACAAGGCTGTGAATGACAATGCAGAGGGATTTGATGTGGTCAATGTAAATGTGCCCGATAATGGCGACGATATGGAAAGATATAATTTGTTATGGCTTAAGGCGAACGGTGATGGTGAAACTGTGGAAACCGATATTCCGAAGCCGGGAGACTCAGAAGATCCCGAAAACCCGGATAACCCCGGCGGAGGCGGCAATTATGTATTTGAAAATGCCGTTGATGTGGGAAGTCAGGAGGACTTGGACAAATATACTCCCATGTTCAAAAAGGTGAAAACTATAAATATTGTGGAGACCGGCGGCGGACTTGCGCTGCACCTTGAAAGGATATACAACGGAAACCGGATTGATGTTAAGCTTACGGTGACAAATCTGAAAAACGGTAAGTCGACAAGCGGCGACAGCTGCTTCCGCACTCCCTTGGATATAAGACATAACGGGTGCGAATATTTGGGAATAGCAATACATAACGGTATGGTAAGCGCTTATTACAAATCGGACTTTGCCTTTAGTGTGGATACATGGCTTAGTGAAATTGATTTTCATGCGCCCGCTAACTGGAACAGGCATTTTATACTGGTTTAAGAAAAAATATACGAAAGGTCTATGATCGGCAGGCAGGTATGCTGTCGCTTTGACGGCGAGGGGGACGTGCGGTGTTGTTTTATATAATACCGGTGTTCATAAGGGATATACCGCGGTGCGCTTGGTATATGACGGGGATTTTGAGGTTAGGGGATACTGCTGCCGATAAAAAAATAAGATAGCAAGGGGGAACTTATATGGATAAGATAACGGGAGTTGCAAAGATAGTTTTCGGCGGGATAATTACGGCTGTGTCGGGATTTTTAGGCGGCATGGACGGGATAATGTATGCGCTGCTGGCGTTCATTTCGATAGATTATGTGACGGGTGTTATGGCGGCGGCTAAGAAAAGAGAGTTATCCTCGGAAGTGGGCTTCTGGGGGATAGTTAAAAAGGTTTGCATAATTGTGCTGGTGGGTGTTGCTCATTTTATTGATGTGTACGTTATGCGGTCGGGCGATATTTTCAGGGCGGCGGTGGCTTTGTATTATATAGGGAACGAGGGTCTTTCTCTGCTGGAAAATATCGAAAGTATAGGCGTTAAGCTGCCGGGAAAACTGGTGGACGCGATGAGGCAGATAAGAGATGAAAATGAAAGCGGCAGCAAACAGCGGCAGTGATAAAAAGGAGGAAGATTAAATGAAAATTACAGAGAATTTTTTAACGGTAAACAAGTTCAGCAGGCCGGGGATAAAGCTTGAAAAGGTCACGAAAATCGCGGTGCATTATGTGGGAAATCCCGGGTCAAGCGCTATGGCGAACAGAAATTATTTTGAGAATCAGAAGAACGGCGGGAAGTATGTTTCGGCGCATTTTGTGATCGGGCTGGAGGGTGAGATCATTCAGTGCATTCCGACGGACGAATGGAGCTACTGCACAAATCAGGCGAATGGGTACAGTATTTCGATAGAATGCTGTCACCCCGACAGTACGGGGAAATTCAATGAGAAAACCGAGGAGAGTCTGGCGGAGTTATGCGCTTATTTGCTGAAAAAATTCGGGCTGTCGTCGGAGGATATTATAAGGCATTATGATGTGACGGGAAAGCAGTGTCCGCTGTGGTGGTCGCCTACGAAATATCAGAGCGCAGAGGTTGCAAACGGGCGGTTCAAGGCGTTTAAGGAGAGAGTTAAAAAGCTGATGGAGGGCGGTTCGGATAATGTCCGTTATTATGTTCAGGTAGGGGCGTTTTCAAGCAGGGAGAATGCGGAAAAATATCTTGAAAAGGTCAGAAAGGATTATCCGGGGGCGTTTATTAAGACCTGCTGACGGTGCGGAGGCGCGGCGGCGCAGCAAGATATTACGGCAAAGGTTTACGGCGGTTCGTCAATGGGCGGACTGCCGTTTTTTTGCCCGATGTGCAGAATTAAAATGGAAAATTCAGGATAAATTGTGAAAATTTTCCGTATACATTTTACATACACTTTTACATAGCTTTTCAAGGCAATATCACGAAAATATCACATTAGGGGAGTATGATATAATCGTTGAAGAAAAAACGGGAACGGTGAAAGGTTTCCCCGACGGTCAACAGGAAAAATTTAACGGGACAGAGAATGTTATTTCCCATTAAACTCTGAAAGGAGAAATGTATTATGTATGAAAATAATTACAACTATATAGACGTGCCCGAGGAAAAGGAAAAAAAGAAGAGCGGCGCGGGAAAAACGGCGGCGCTGATATTATCGGTGGCGCTGGTGGGAGGCGCAAGCGGCTTCGGCGGGGCGTACTTACAAAGCAGGCTGGCGGGTCAGGAGATGACGGCGCAGGAGAGTATCAGTGTGCCTGCGGTAAATTCTAAGCCCGAGGGCAGCGTTAATCTGGGCGATCAGGGCGTTGGGACGGTCAGCAGTCTGCTGGCGGCGGACAGGAACGGTTCGCTTACAACAAAGCAGATAGTTGAAAAGGTCTCGCCGTCGGTGGTGAGCGTGCATTCGGATTTTTCCGGGCAGACCGCTACGGGTACGGGGATAATACTAAGCGAGGCGGGTTACATTATCACTAACGCTCATGTGATCCAGACCGAGGGCAAGGAGCGTGTGACGGACGGCGGGCGGAATAATATCAATCCGTTCAGCGGCGGGTATGACGACATTTTTGAGTATTTCTTCGGAGGCGGAGTTTCCTACAAGTCGGTGCTGAAGAATGCGGACGAGGTCACGGTCATTCTTTCGGGCGATGAGGAAACGGAATACAAGGCTGAAATTATCGGCGCTGACCCTTACAGCGACATTGCGGTGCTAAAGATCGAGGGGACGGGCTTTGCTGCTGCCGAATTCGGCGATTCAAACGAGCTTACAATGGGCGACAAGGCTGTTGCCATAGGGTATCCTTTGGGGCTGGGGCTTTCCACCTCGGAGGGGATAATCTCGGGGCTTAACAGGTCGATAAGCGTTGAGCTTTCGGGCGGCGGCACTGCGGAAATGATACTTATTCAGACGGACGCTGCCATTAACCCCGGCAACTCGGGAGGTCCGCTCATCAACGAATACGGGCAGGTCATAGGGATAACGTCCTCAAAGATCAGCACATACACGGTTGAGGGCATGGGCTTTGCGATACCTATTACGGACGCTATGCCTATAATAAGCGATATTATGAACAATAACAACACCACGCCCCAGATAGGCATTTCGGGTACGGACATAAACAGCGCATATGCAAGATACTACAATCTGCCTGTGAACAAGGGCGTTATGGTCGGCTCGGTCATGGAGGGCGGCGCTGCGGACGCGGCAGGGATATGCGCAGGCGATATAATCGTTGCGGCTGACGGCAAGGAGATAACCTCTATGGATGAGTTGTCGGCTGCCAAGGCAAGGAAAAAGGTCGGCGACAAAATGGTGCTGACTCTTGCAAGGGCTGACGGCAATGTGGACGTGGAGATCATTCTGACGGCGGAGGAAAATGAAGAGGACGCTGCAAGCTAAGGGTCGGTTTGCGGGGATACGTATACAGATATTTTATACTAACCGCTATAGCAAAATAACCATGAGCCGCCCCCTAAAATTTGCATATATGATTTTAGGGGGCGGCGAATGGTATATGTTGCAGCAGCGGTTTGTATAGAGGCAGGATCGCAGGATCCTGTCTCTTTTTTTGCTGTTTTTTTGTATCGGCTATTGACGGGAGAGATTTTTCGTGGTATTATATAATTAAAATTGATATACTTTTAGGGCAATTCAAAAAAACATTTAATTTAAGATCGCACAGGCGGTATAGGAGGATTTAATATGCCAAACAGACCCAAGTGGCTGGAAAATGCCATATTTTACGAGATATATCCCCAGTCCTTTAAGGATACGAACGGCGACGGCATAGGAGACATAAGGGGTATAATTCAAAAGCTTAGTTACATCGAACGATTAGGCTGCAATGCCATATGGATAAATCCCTGCTTTGTTTCTCCCTTTGGGGACGCGGGGTATGATGTGGAGGATTATTACACGGTAGCTCCCCGATACGGCACAAATGAGGATATGGCGGAGCTTTTCAAGGAAGCTCACAAGAGGGGAATGCACGTTATTTTAGACCTTGTGCCCGGGCACACGGCGGTGACCCACAGGTGGTTCAGGGAATCCATGAAAGCAGAAAAGAATGAATTTTCCGACCGCTATGTTTGGACGGACAGCATTTGGGAAGAGCCCGGAATGTGCTGCATTAAGGGAATTTCCGACAGGGACGGCTGCTGCGGGGTGAACTTTTTCTCTCATCAGCCTGCACTCAACTACGGATTTTACGAGAGAGACCCGGGGAAAAAATGGCAGCAGTCCCCCGACGACCCCGGGCCTGTGGCTACAAGAGAGGCTATGAAGGATGTTATGCGCTTCTGGCTTAAAGCGGGGTGCGACGGCTTTCGGGTGGATATGGCGGGTTCGCTGGTGAAGAACGACCCCGACGGAAAAGGGACGATAAAGCTTTGGCAGAATATCAGAGAATTTCTGGACGGGGAATTTCCCGAGGCGGCGATAATTTCCGAATGGGGCGAGCCCGACAAGTCGCTTGAGGGGGGCTTCCATATGGATTTTCTGCTGCATTTCGGGCCGTCGAGATACAACGATCTTTTCCGCTGCCC
>CAMWLD010000170.1 GCA_947175005.1 uncultured Ruminococcus sp.
GATACACAGTGTGCCTCCTTTGCCGTTCCGGCAGCCAATGACGAGGATCATATTTTTATATCCTGCGGCACATGGTCGCTTTTCGGCACAGAGACCGAAAACCCCATAAAAACCGAAAAATCGGCGCGGCTGGGCATTTCCAATGAAACAGGCTTCGGCGGCAAGACCACATTCCTTAAAAATATAATCGGGCTGTGGTTCATTCAGGAGACACGCCGCTTTCTGGCGAAAAAGGGGCAGGAATATTCCTTTGCCGATCTGGAAAATATGGCGAAAAGCGCAGAGCCTTTCAAATGCTTTATCGACCCCGACGCACCCGAATTTGTTCCTCCCGGAGATATTCCCGGCAGAGTGGCGGAATTCTGCAAGCGGACAGGGCAGTATGTGCCCCAAAATTTAGCGGAAATAATGCGCTGCATTTATGAGAGCCTTGCCATGAAGTACCGTCAGAGCCTGGAAGAGATCGAGGAATGCACGGGCAAGACCTACAGCCGCATATACATGGTAGGCGGGGGAATAAAGGATAAGTTCCTTTGCCGCCTTGCAGCAGGGGCTTGTAAACGCACGGTCACTGTAGGACCTGTGGAGGCAGCCGCCTACGGAAACGGACTTATACAGCTTGTTGCATTGGGAGAGATTCCCGATATGACCGCCGCCCGCAAAATTCTTTCCGCTTCGGAAAATACCGATACATTCGAGCCGGAAAACCCGACCGAATGGGACAATGCATATAAAAAATACACCGCAATATGCGGCTGTCAACATTGACAGCATTGACAGCACAGGTAATATAAAAAGCATTCTCCGCCCACAGCGGGGAATGTTTTTTTGCGGTTTGCCAATACATGGAAATTTTACCTTTAGTATAACTTTTTTCGACAAATTCCGCAGTCCGAAGCTAAGGGGACAAGCAGGTTTTCAACAACATTTTCAACAAGCTTTTGAAAAAATCCCGTAGTTTTCAACATACTTTTCAACAATCGGTTTAATACTGTATGTATATATTTTCCCGAAATGGGTAATAATAGAATCGGATATAAATGTAAATCGAATTTTACGGCGAATTTTACGGCGAAAATAAATGCCTTCCAAAGGAGTAATAACATGATAAAAGGCGTAAATAAACGGATAGTCGAGGTGCGGCTGCCCGAAAGCGAATATTTTGAAAGGGCGTTGGTATTTCTGCGCAGCGACCTGCCCGTTTCCGACAGTACAGCAAGCACACCCGCCATAGCGGAGGGCGATATTGCCGCCGCGGCTATGAAAGATATAACCTTGCTCGAAAGCGACCTGCCCTGTGTAAACGAGCCTGTGACCTCTTCGGGGAAATTCCTCCGCTGCTTTTTGCGGATAGGCGTGTGTGTCTCCGCGCTTTTCCGCCTGCTGTGGCACGTATCGGTGATAGTGTGCGCTGTCGGGATAGTATATATGTTATTTGATATGCGGTAAAGGAACAGTCGCACAATGCAACGCTATACAAATGCAAACACCCTCGGTAAATTTTCGCCGAGGGTGTTTTGTGATTATTTGCAAAAACAATGGACAAAGGCATTGCACAGTCTTTTACGGAAGTCCGACTCTTGCTTCTTGCCTCTTAACCTCTTGCCTCTTGCTGCAAACAGTCCTCCAGATCGACATATTTGTCCGCAAGATCCATTGCACGCTTGCGCTGTTCACCGATAAATCCCAGTGATTCGGGCTTTTCAAGGCATTTTTCCTCCAGCCAGCGGAGCATTTCGTCATAACCCTCCTGTGACAACGGGAAACGCTTTGTTTCCTTGTTTTCCGTTTTGTCTATGCAGTTCCTGCCGCTCCACACAATGGCTTCAAGCTCCTTTTCCCCCTCTTTCGGACGGTGGGGAATGACCTTGTAGTTGAAATCACGGCAGTCAAGACTTCCCGAATATATACCGCCCTCGCCGAAAAGAAAAAATTTCGGTATCTCAAATATTTTTGATGCAGATGAACCCATATAAAATCTCCCTTTGAAAAATTTTAAATAAACGGTTAAAAAACAATGTGCAGCATAAGCGGTTTTTCTTGCCTCTTGCTTCTCGCCTCTTGCATCTATTAGGTGAGCCGCTTACTCTGTAAGCAACCGCAGCAAAGCTTCCGTGTATATCACAATATCGTCCCGAAGTTCCTCTATGCCGATAAACTCGTCAGCGCCGTGCATATGGTTTTCGTCGCTCCACTCCGCACCGAATGCCACGCCCTCGGCGGTATCGTGAACATATGTGCCGCCGCCTATGGCAAGGCATTTGCCGGGCTTTCCCGTGAAATCCTCGTAAACCGCCAAAAGGGTGCGCACCAGCTCGCTGTCCTCGTTTGCCGCATGAGGCTCGCTTGCCATTACCGCTTTGCCCGCCATGCGGCATTCTGCGGCAGTGCGGTCAAAGGCAGCCACGGTCTCCTTTGCGTCAACAATGGGAGGGTATCGGCAGTCAAAGCCCGCAGTGAGCGTTTGCCCGTCAAAAATAAGTCTGCTGAGAACTACGCTCAAATTCCCGTTTTTTTCGTCCGTCAGCTTCAGCCCCGCATATTTTCCCTCATTGTCGCCATAGGGGAAACGGTTTGCCAGCTGTCTGACAATATCCTTTACGCCCCCGTCAAACATAAGCTTTGACAGCAGCCCTATAAGAGCAGTCAGCGCGTTATGTCCCTTTTCGGGAGTTGAGGCATGAGCGCCTTTGCCCTTGGCGTTTATGCAGACAATATTTTCATTGGTATCGTCCTTTTCAAACATAAAGGTTATCCCCTCGGGGGAAAAACGCTTTGCTATCCCCACAAGAGACGTTATCTCAAAGCCCTTTACACGGGCAAAAGCCTCTTCGGGAACTGCATTGTAAGCCCCGTCCGCTTTAATGGACAGGACCGCCCGTCCGCCCTCGGGCACAGGCTTTGCAGGCGCTGTCATATCATACCGCACCATGCCCTTTTCCACGGTTATCACGGGAAAAGAGCCGTCGGGAGTGAACAGCATGGGCGGGAAAGCTTCCTTTGAGGTGTAATATTCCATATCCGTCGAGCCGTTTTCCTCGTTGCTGCCAAGGATAAGCCGCATATTTCTTTTAAGGGAAATTTCGCCCCTGTTCACGCTGTCCCGTATGATCTTCATAGCAGTAATAATTGCCGCCGCAGGGCCTTTGTCGTCAATAGCGCCCCTGCCGTAAATGCGCCCGTTACGTATCTCGGCGGTAAAAGGGTCGCTGTGCCAGCTTTGCCCCTCGGTGGGCACAACGTCTAAATGCGCCAGCACTCCCACCTCGGGTTCACGTTCGTCAAAAGCTGCGGTTATGGCGTGTCCCTCGAAATTTTTCACGGTAAAGCCCAGTTCCTTTAAATAGGATTGTGTAAAGTTCAAAGCCTTTGCGCACTCCTCGCCGTAAGGGGCATTTTCGCCGGTAGGTTCTGTTGCAACGCTTTTAAAGGAAATTAAATTTTTCAGCAGTTCAATAGCCTCGTCCAAATATTCATCGGCTTTCAGGGATATTTTATTTATCATTGCAAAACTCCTTTTATAGTGTCGAATATAAAGCTTGCTGTTTAATCGCCCATATCAATGTACTGCGCCGTTACGTATATTTTGGGCGTGGCAACGCCGTCCTTTCCGCTGAACCAGACCTTGTCATAGGAGAAAATGATAATATCCACAGGGAGGTTTTTGTCCCCCTCTTCCATGTCAAAATCGAAAAGGTCGATCTGTGCGGTAATATCGGCGCTGGAAATTTCGGCGATCTGTTTTTCATCACCCACTAAAGAAATTGTCAAGCCCGATACCACGGGAGTAAAATCGAACTGGGGTGGGCGGTTCACAAACTGGATATCCTTACCCATTATAACAATGGGCTTTGTGGATATGCCTTCGGAAGGGCAGGTCACTGTTATAGTATCTATCTGGGACAGGTTTTCATACCCCTCGGGGAGGAATTTTTCCGTCTGGAATTCAAACCGTGAGCCTTTGTCCACCTCACGCATATTTATAGTGCCTATGGAAAGGCTTTCCCGCTCGTTTATCTTGTCGTTGGGAGCGGCAATGGTCAGCTCGTCAATGGAATAGGTCAGCTGCTCTCTGAAATAATCCAGGTCAAAATTTTCGGGAGCGTTTATAATATCCACCTCAAGGGGCAGGGTCTTTCGGACAAATACGGGTATTTGCACGGAAAAGGAGGTCTTGTCAAAGCTCAGCGCACTCGTGTCCGCTATGACCGAATTGCGGTTGTAGAGAACTATCTGATCGGAGGTAAAGTCATAGGACGAATCCAGGACTCTGTTAGGGGAGACCTTAACGCAAACATCGGTAACGGAATTTACCGTATTCTGCGGGCCTGTGACAGTTATCACCGAGGGAGTGACAATGGGGTCGCCGCTCATGTAGCCCGACGCCACCGAGGCATTTTCCACCATGGGGGAGACGGTGAATTCCTTTGAGATTATTTTGTCAAAGGACACACGCACGGAGGAGGGTTCAATACTTTTTATCTCGTAATCGCTGTCGGTGAGGCAGGTAATTCTTACGGGCAGGTTGTATTCTCTTGGCAGCATTACCGTGGACATATCGAGCCAGGCGTTGAAATCCTCTGCTTTGAGGCTGCCAATGCTGCCGCGTTCGCCCGATATGGTCAGGGTTATGGTTTCTGTAGGGGGATTTACCGTGTCAAGCTGGTTTGCCTGGGCGTAAGTGCCCTCCATGGAGAGGGTCATGGGGATGTTGTAGAAGGTGGTTTCGATAATGGGGTATTCGGTGATAGACACCGCCGCCCAAACGCCCACAGCGAGGATTATGGAGATAATTTTAAGTGTGAAATCCTTTCGGAAAAGCCCCGAGAGGAAATCGGAAATTTTTTTGAACATATAAACAACCTCGTAAAGAAAAATTTATTTTATTTAATGAAAGCTCACAAGAGCACAAAAGCATTACAAACACACACACGCCACTCGGGTTCCAAGGGCGGAGCCTTTGGCGGGTCAAGGGCAGCGCCCTTGCGGGGGACGGGGGGCAGCGCCCCCTCTGACAGCCGCCATACAGAAAGCATTTCAAGAGTACCCCTCGCAAACCGCCGCCCGACGACCAGAGAAGGGGTCAAGTAAGCTAACGTCATACATTGCAAAGTCACAGCAAATTGGCAACCCACGTCGGGCGGCGGTGCAGCATAGAAACGTGCGGCGAATGCCGTGCGTTTCATGCTGCCGCCCATAAGGGCGAAGTCGCTGACAGGTGCGAACAAAGTAAAGCGACAGCCAAACAAACAATGCCCTATTATACAAGCAAATAGGGGCGACGGCTCGGCAAAAGCCTCGGCGTGTACGCCCTTACGGGCGGCAGCATGAAACGTGTGACGTTCGTCACACATTTCTATGCTGCAAGCGCCGCCCGATTTTTACTTTTTCGGCGGTTGTGAGATACCTTGTTTTGCGTGAC
>CAMWLD010000171.1 GCA_947175005.1 uncultured Ruminococcus sp.
CTCATATGCAGGAGAATTGACCATGCAGATAACAGCGTCCATAAGCTCGGGGGCTGCTGCGGTAAGGTCAAAAAGTACGCTCATTTTAACTGACAGTCCTTTCTAAATTTGTATTGAAAGCCGTGCTTTTTCATATGAAGAAAAAGCCGTCTAAAACAGCCGTTTGAATCAGCCTTGTATAGTGCTTGTGCGCTCCTATGCGGAGCATAGCGAATTTATAAACAAACTACACGGCGTCCGAAGAAACTTTATACACCGTATTCCTTTCGGTAATCCTTTATTTTTTCAAGATACTCTTTTCCGCCTATAACGCCCGTTTCAATGGCGGAGATTATATCGTCTATATTTACAATGGAATGGACCTTAACGCCGAAATCCCTGTCTGCCTGCTGCACTGCGGAAAGCTCGGAATCAAGCCCCTTTTCCATTCTGTCCACCGTTATCACCATGCCCGCGAGCCGGAGATCGCCTGCCGCTTTAAGCTTTGGCAGCACCTCCCGCAGCGCCTTGCCCGAGGTCATAACGTCCTCGATAATTACCACTCTGTCGCCGTCCTTTGGCTGCATTCCCACAAAAAGGCCGCCCTCTCCGTGATCCTTTGCTTCCTTTCTGTCAAAGCAGTAGCCCATGTCGATCTTATATTTGCTGTACAGCGCCGCCGCCGCACCCACTGCAAGAGGTATTCCCTTGTAGGCAGGACCGAACAGGCAATCCGCCTCGATATTGTTTTCCTTAATGCAATCCGCATAAAATTCTCCCAGCCTTGCCAGCTGCGAGCCTTTGTTGTAATTGCCCGTGTTTATGAAGTAGGGGGCTTTTCTGCCGCTTTTAAGGGTAAAATCCCCGAAGGTCAGAACGCCGCAGTCCGCCATAAACCGTATGAATTCATTTTTATAACTCATTCCTATAACATACCTCCTGCCGTTTGCCGGAAATGCTGCGCAGTTTCACAGTGCAATTCTGCATTCCGATACCGTAAACTGCCGCTTAATATTGCCGTGCATTTCCTAACATATGAATTAATTATAACATATTTATTTTAATATTTCAACAGTTTTTAGAATTTTTTCATAAAATATTTTTAGTTATTTTTAGTTATTATGTTATAATAGAGGCAAGAGATTTAAGAGGCAGGAAGCAAGAAGAACGAATATTTTTGCTTGCGTTGCTTTGCGCAAAGATGTTTTGACTCAATATGTATGCTTTGATAGGATTGGAGATTAAAAAATGCGTATAAGAAGAAAAAAGTGGGCGCGTCCCGAGCTGGAAAAATGCCCTTATTATATTGACAACGGCGAGGAATTCAAAGGGAAATGGCGTGAGCAATTTCCTGTGACTGACAGACCTCTATATCTGGAGCTTGGCTGCGGCAAGGGTGTTTTCGCTGCCCAGCACGGACTCAAATACCCCGATATAAACATAATCGCCGCCGATATAAAGGCGGATATGCTGGGGGTGGGCAGGCGAACGGTGGAAAGTATGTTCGGGGCTGTGAACAAGCAGCATGACAACATTATCCTGCTGCGCATGAACATCTCCTATATTTCACGAATAATCGCCCCCGAGGACGCTGTTGACCGTATCTACATCAACTTCTGCAATCCCTGGAACAGAGGCAGGCACAACAAGCGCCGTCTTACCCACCCGAGGCAGCTTGCCCAGTACCGTGAAATAATGGCAAAGGGGGCGCAGATACGCTTCAAGACCGACGACGACGAGCTTTTCGAGGACTCGGTAAAATATTTTGAGGAGAGCGGCTTTAAAATAACCTATATCACCCGTGATCTGCATTCGGAAAACTTTCCCGACAACCTTGTTACCGAGCATGAGCGGATATTTTCCGAGGAGGGCAAGAAAATAAAATTTCTCATTGCCGAGGCGGACGATACTGTCGGGGCTGAGAAGCCGAAAAATCCGAGTGATACCGATTTAATTTAAAAACGGTTTATTAACAATGCGCAGCATAAGAAGTTTCTTTATCTTGCTTCCTGCTTCTTGCATCCATGCTCATTTTAAACCAATTTTTTAGAATATAAACTGTCTGAAATCATAGGAATGTTTGCCAATTCAAAAAAATTTCAAAAAAACTGTTGCAAACTTGACGGAAAAATGTTATAATAAATGTATGCAGCCGAAAATCCCAAAATATTTATCCGCTGCACCCGGATTTTAAAAAAATCAACGAGGATACAGGCAAAGGATATCTTGCCTCTTGCCTCTTAAATTCTTGCTTCTAACAGGAGGATTACATATATGTCCGTAATAAAGGGAACTAAGGAAAATAAGCGCCTGCCGAGAGCAAGGCAGTCGGAGGACGATATTTTTGCGCTGGATATAGGCACACGCAACGTTGTGGGAATTATCGGGCATATGGAGGACGGAGTTTTCTGCGTTGACTATAATGTTTCCGAGCCTCACAAGCGCAGGGCAATGCTGGACGGTCAGATAGAGGATATCGGCGAGACCGCCCGTGTCGTAAAGCGTGTAAAGGAACAGCTGGAGGAAAAATCGGGCATGACCCTTTGCAGGGTGGCTATTGCCGCAGCAGGGCGTGCGCTGGTGACAAAGCGCTCTTCCATTGAAAAGAATATCGAGGGCAAGGAAAATATCAGCGAGGAGGTACTGCGCGCTCTTGAGCTGGAGGCAGTGGCAGTTGCCCAGGACGAGCTGGACAAGGAAAACCGTGAAAGCGGCATGAACTTCTATTGCGTAGGGCACACGGTCATTCGCTACACCCTTGACGATTATCCCATAAAAAGCCTTTTGGGGCACAAGGGAAACAGCGCCACTGTGGAACTTATCGCCGCATTCCTGCCGGGGCTTGTGGTGGAAAGCCTTTATACGGTCATGGATATGTGCGGGCTGGAGGTATACAGCCTTACTTTGGAGCCTATCGCCGCCATGAACGTGATAATCCCCCCCGAGGTGCGGCTTATAAATATTGCGCTGGTGGACATCGGCGCAGGTACTACGGATATAGCCATTTCCCAGAACGGCAGCATTGTTGCCTATGCCATGGCGACTGTGGCGGGAGATGAGATAACCGAGGATATAATACAAAAATATCTGGTGGACTTTGAGACCGCCGAGGAAATGAAGGTCACTCCCTTGGGAGAAGATGTGGTATTTACCGATATTCTCGGCTTTGAGCATACAGTGGAATCCAACGAATTTTATTCAAGCCTTTATCCTGCGGTGGATGAACTGGCGGAAACCATTGCAAAAAATATTATGGAAGCTAACGGCGCAGCTCCCGCAGCGGTTTTCCTGGTAGGCGGCGGCAGCCTTATTCCCGACCTTACCACACTTGTTTCGGATAAGCTGCAGATCCCCGAAAACCGTGTTGCGGTAGGGGGGCAGACCTATCAGAAAAATGTGGTGCGGGGCACGGAGGAAACAGCGGGTCCCGAGTATGTGACCCCCATAGGTATCGGCATTACAGCCACATTGCAGACAGGCTATGACTTCTCAACCGTTACCCTTAACGGCAGCAAGGTGCGTCTTTTCGACTCAAAGGCAGTTACCGTTGCCGACCTACTGATGAACGCAGGCTACAAGACCACTCAAATTATCGGTAAATCGGGCAGGGGACTTACCTTTACCCTTAACGGTGAAAAGCAAAGCGTAAGAGGGGAGACCTCCACACCCGCCTCCATTGAAGTGGACGGCAAGAGCGTTCCCTTGGAATATACCGTGAAAAAGGGCGATGTTATACAGTTCACTCCCGCCACTGTGGGGCAGAATGCCTCTGTGTGCATTTCGGATATTGTGGGCGAGATCGCTGTGCATAAGGTTTCGGTGGACGGGGTCGAATATACTTTCGGCACTACGGCACGTGTAGGCGGCGAGGTTGTTTCCGGCTCTTACAGCATTCAGAATTACGACAATATTGTTATAGATACGGTGGAGACCCTGGAGGAGCTTATCTTCACCCTGCCCTTCCCCTGTGAAAACCTTAACTTCTACAAGGGTGAGCGGCTTATAAAGGGGGACTATATCCTTTCCGCCAACGACGCCTTTACTACACGGGAAAAATCGGGCAAATCAAAGGATAACACACCCAACCGTGCCCGTGATTATGTCCGCAAGAACGAGAAGGCTCACAGGACCGTTGATTTGCTTTCAAATATGCCTCTGCGTGAGGGGGACGCTGTTCCTGCGGGAACTGCCGATATAAATATGCGTGACAGTTACGAGGCAGTGCGCGGCGGTGCAAATACGGCAAATGTAACAAATGCAGCAAGCACGCCGTTTTCGGGCAAAGCCGCAGAGCTTGCGGCACAGGCAAATTCCATACAGTCTGTTCATTCCATGCCTGCGGCGAATGCTCCAATGCAGAGTATGCAGCCCATGAGCGGCACTCCTGTGCAGACCTCTCTTTTCGGTGAGCCGCAGCCTCCCGCAGGGACTGTTTACGCTTCTGCACGTAACAATGCGCCTCTGCCCTCCATGTCTCTTTCGGCGGCCGAGGCAGTGGAAATGGCTTCGATGAACGAAGCCGCCCCTGTAATGACAGCGCCCGCAGTGCCCGCAGCTGCTCCCATAAACCGTCAGCCCTCGCCTGCGGCAGCGGCGGCGGCAACAGCGGCAGCAAGCGCTTTGTCCTCGGTAGCTATGTCCGCAAACGCAATGCGTTCGACAGGCTCTATGGCAATGCAGCCTGCAATGTCGGCTATGCCTAATATGTCAGGAATGTCTGCAATGTCAACAATGCCTTCAGCGGCGACAGTTCCGTCTGCACGGCAGGATGCCGGAGATGAGCATATGCCTGTATTCAACCCGGAAAACCTCACTCCGCCCGAGCTGCCGCCTGTAAGCGGTGTGATAAGTGTATTCCTCAATTCCAAGCGGATAACGCTGGACGCCACCAAGGACGGTTCGCCTCATGAATTTTTGGAGCTTATGGCTTTGGCGGATATTGACCTTTCCAACCCGCCCGAAAGCGGCAAGATGATACTCACTCTTAACGGCCGTGACGCCAGCTTTATGGATCTTCTTCACAGCGGCGACAGGATCGTTATCAAGTGGGCAGACAAGTAAATATTGGCGATACGTATTTGCTCAGTATTGTTTTTATGATACAAGTGCGGAGCGGGGGCGGTTTGGAAAAACTGCCTCCGCTTTTTGGCGGTTTAATATTGTACGATGAGGCTATTTTTCCCCTCATGCGCCGGGGGGTGCTTTGTCCCTTACCATGCCATGAAACTGGATTTGTTCCGTTGCCACGCAGGGTGCTGCTTTGTGTTGATGTAAATGAATTTTGAAATGCGTTCATTTGTTGGCAAATGTGACTTGCCTGTATAAATGAAATGTGACTTTGTTTGTGGAATGCTTGACATTGCAAACGACTGTGCGTTACCGACCAAAGGGACAACCTCCCAGGGGGGAGAGGGGGCGCTCTGGGCTTGCTGGG
>CAMWLD010000172.1 GCA_947175005.1 uncultured Ruminococcus sp.
ATATAACCCGAATCAAGGCTATAATCAGAACCAAGGATATAACCCGAATCAAGGCTATAATCAGAACCAAGGATATAACCCGAATCAGGGATACAATCCTAATCAAGGGTACAATCAGAATCAGGGATATAACCCGAATCAAGGCTATAATCAGAACCAAGGATATAACCCGAATCAAGGCGACAATCAGAACAGATCCTATTCCGCACAGCCCGGGTCTATGGATGAGATAAGCATGGACAGCATTGGCAAAATCGACCTTGAGAAAAAGCATGATGATGACGAATACAATGGGCCCGAAATAAAGTGATATGATTTTTAAAAGGCAGGATCATAATGACCCTGCCTCTGTTTTTTCTTATATCAATAATCCTCCGCGCCCTTTAAATAAAGCTTTGCCGATATTTCACAGGAAAAAAGGTACATTGACAATGCCACAAAAGGAAATGCCATGACCAGCATTGAAGTGACTCCGCTTATTACTCCCGCCTTGCCGAGTCTGGACAGGAGGTCAAAAATTTCGTCCCTATTCTCAAAGGCGCTGATGTCGCCGAAAAGGGCGTATTCTATGCCTATAAGCATTGCCAGAAGTCCGATCGCGGTTTTTACCATGCTGCCCACCTTGCTGCCGAACCGCACTATAAAGGGGAACTCGACCGCATGGACAAAAAGCATTACAAAGTAAAGTCCCAGGGGTATGACAAAGCTTATCCGGAAGCCCTTTGCGGCGACTATTTTCGACAGTACAAAGCTCCAGCCCAGCAGCAGAGTGTACATTATAAATGTGCAGAGATATTTCGTGCGCACCTGTCCTGCCGCAGTGGCGGGGGTGGAGGCTATGAAATACGCCCACCTCTTGTTTTCGTCCATTTCAAAAAATCCGACGCAGAGCATGGAGATTATCAGAAACGCCATAAGATAAATCATTGTACCGAAAATCGGCATTATTTCCGAAACAAGGTCGGAATCCTCCCCCAAAAGGCTCGGCATGAGTATCAGCAGGGACATTGCGCCCTCGCTGACGATTATGGATATTATGTTTTTCCGCCCCTGTACCAGCTCTTTATAAATAAGTCCCCACATTAGTTTTCCCTCCTTTTTATAAGTCTTGCAAACAGCAGATATCCGCAGACAATGACGGCGGCATAAATAAGCACTGTAAAGGGGAAAAGTGCGCTTCTTGCATTCATCAGCGGGTCAAGGAACATTTCCTTCATAAGCTCCTCCTGCTGTTCATCGGACAAGTCGGGGTGTGTCTTGCCTATTTCGTTTACACGGTTCATAACTATTGCCATTACGGGGATATATATTATTACGAACACTGTCATAAGGTGAGCAGAGGCTTTCTGAGGGTCTTTGTATTTTATCATCAATGCGCTGAGAAATACGGTAAAGATGAACATACAAAGAGCGGCAGCGGTGATATTTTCAAACATATCCCTTGTAAACGTAAGCCTGCCGCAGGCGCATACAATGGCAGAGGCTACAAGGGAAAGGATATAGGAAAAAATATTTGCGGACAATATCAGTCCCATTCGCACGGCGGCCATTTTTTCGGGAGACAGGGGAAGAGTGTACTCGAAAAGCTGCCAGCGGCATTTATTATCTCCCGTGCTGCTGCCATTGCTTACAAAGCACATAAGAGCAAATATGGTGACGGTATAGACCATCATGGTAAGGTTATTTCGGTCGTAGTTTTCCACCCGTGCCAGATTTCCGTAATAGCAGCTGAGGCAAACGGAAGCGGCCAGAATGAAAACTGTCAGAAACAATATGCTGCCCAAAATAAGGTTTTTGCGCCGCAGATACAAGTCCTTTAAAACCAGACCTTTAAGTTTATTCATAATGAGTGTACTCCTTTTAAGAGATGAAAATGTGTTATTTCCATTCCTTTTTTTCTTCATTTACATAAAAGAGCATAATTTCCTCCAGCGTGGCATTATCCATAACAAGCTTCGGGTATTTGTCTTTGCATTCAGCCTTGTCGGAAACCATTACCTCCGCCCCGAAATCGCTTAGGCGTGCGCTTATTATATCCTCGGAGGATATTTTTTTGTAATCCTCTTTTCCGCATTTTATTATCCCGTGACTTTCAAGGATATCGTCCTTATAGCCGCTTATCAGCAGTCTGCCCTTGTCGATAAAGGTCACGCTGTCGGATATCTTTTCAAGGTCGCCCGTAATATGGGAGGACATTAAAATGCTGTGGTTTTCGTCCTGAATGTATTCACGGAAAATGTCAAGTATCTCATTCCGCACCACCGGGTCAAGTCCCGTGGTAGGCTCGTCCATTATAAGCAGCTCCGCTTTGTGAGAAAGGGCGCAGGCTATTTGCAGCTTCATTTTCATGCCCTTGGAAAATTTGCCTATTTTCTTGTTTCGAGGCAGCGCAAAGCGGTCAAGCAGGGCGGCAAATTCGGTCTTGTCCCAGTTCTCGTAAATGTGCCCTAAAATAACATCGAGATTTTTCGCCGTGAAATCATCATGAAAGGGCAGCTCGTCAAATACCGCAGAGATACGCTCCTTTATGTCGATCTCGTCCTTTATATGATCCTCGCCGAGGACTTTTATGCTGCCCTTATCCGCTTTGATTATGTTGAGTATCGCTTTTATGGTGGTGGTTTTCCCTGCGCCGTTCTGCCCGATAAAGCCCATAATGCTCCCTCGGGGGACGTTAAAGCTTATATCCGACAGGGTGAATCCGTCAAACTTTTTGGTAAGCCCCTCTATTTCTATAGCGTTCTTGTAGCCTATCATAATTATCATTCCTTTCAGGTTTATCCTTACACACCGTTCTCATCATAAATAAGTCTGAGCATTTCGCAAAGCTCGTCCACAGTAACGCCGCACTGCCCCGCCTTTGCGCACGCACTGCCCAGCAGCTCTTCTATCTGCCGCAGCATTTCCTCCCGCATAAACCCGGGATTCTGCGCCTTTACAAAGCTGCCCTTGCCTGTGTAGGATTCGATGAATCCCTGCCGCTCCAGTTCCTCATAAGCCCGCTTTGTGGTGATAACGCTTATCCGTAGCTGCCCCGCCAGCACACGCATAGAGGGCAGAGCGTCTCCCTCTTTCAGCCGCCCGCTTAAAATATGCCCCTTTATCTGGCTGCATATCTGCTCGTAGATCGGCTCCCCCGATGAATTGCTTATTATTATATCCATGGCATACCTCTAAAATTGTATATATACATTATATACATTGTAGCACTGTTTTTTATATTTGTCAATAGGTTTGGAAAAAAATTTTTTATTATTTGCAATAGGAATAAATTGGCAGTAGCGTGTCGCTGAACCCACTCGCGAGTAGTATGGAGAGGACATAAAACTCTGTGGAACGGTAACTCTAAAAAGTCTAAATTTCAAAAAACGGGCTTTTTCAACAGACTGAAATTGGTATATTTTTGCCAAATAAAAAAATATATTCGTCCCATTTGGGGAAATCCGCCCGATGAGGCTATTTTCTTATGGTAAACTTCTTATGTGACGGTTAAGTTAAATTTTTCTAAAGTGCTTGACAGGGACGCAAAATTAGGGTATAATTAAAATATGGAAAAATTTCATGGCGGAAATTCCCGAAAAGATCTCCCGGAAGCGAGGTGTACGGCGCCGGGTCTGACAACGGGAGATTTTAAGGAAAATTCCCCGAAAAATTTTTATACAAAGGAGTTTGTTTAGATATGTCACTTACCAAAAATCCTAACGTGCTCAAGTGGGTTGACGAAATGGTCGCACTGACCAAGCCCGACAAGGTTGTATGGATCGACGGCTCGGCAGAGCAGCTCAAGGCTCTTACCGATGAGGTTTGCGCCCTCCCCGACGGCGACAGGGACAAAATGTACAGATTAAATGAAGAAAAGCTTCCCGGCTGTCTTTATCACAGAACCCTCCCCAACGACGTTGCCCGTGTTGAGGACAGGACATTTATATGCACCCCCACTAAGGAAGAGGCAGGCCCTACCAACAACTGGTGTGATCCTGCCGAGATGTATGCAAAGCTCTCAAAGCTCTATGACGGCGTTATGAAGGGCAGAACAATGTATGTTATCCCCTATTCCATGGGACCTATCGGCTCGCCTCTCGCTAAGGTGGGCGTTGAGATCACCGACTCTATTTATGTTGTTCTCAACATGAACATCATGACAAGAATGGGCGCACAGGCTTTCGAGAATCTGGGCGACGAGTCCAACGACTTTGTAAGAGGTCTGCACTCCAAGGCAGATGTTGACCCCGAGAACAGATACATTGTACAGTTCCCCCAGGACAACACTATCTGGTCGATAAACTCCGCATACGGCGGAAACGTTCTTTTGGGCAAAAAGTGCTTTGCACTGCGTATTGCCTCCTACCAGGGCAAGAACGAGGGCTGGATGGCAGAGCATATGCTCATTCTGGGCGTTAAGAAGCCTGACGGCGATATCAAGTACATTACCGCTGCATTCCCCTCTGCCTGCGGCAAGACCAACCTTGCAATGCTCATTCCTCCCGCTGTTTACAAGGATATGGGCTATGAGGTATTCACTGTAGGTGACGATATTGCATGGATGAAGCCCGGCGACGACGGCAGACTTTATGCTATCAACCCCGAGAACGGCTTCTTCGGCGTTGCTCCCGGTACAAACGACAAGTCCAACCACAACGCTCTTGCGTCCACAAAGAAGAACACTATCTTCACCAACGTTGCCATGAACAATGCGGACAACACCGTTTGGTGGGAAGGTCTGGACAAGAATCCTCCCGAGGACGCTACCGAGTGGAAGGGCGCAAAGGTAAACGGCAAGGAGTTCACTTCTGTTATGGGCGCTGACGGCAAGCCTCAGAAGCTGGCTCATCCCAACTCCAGATTTACAGCTCCCGCAGAGAACTGCCCCTGCGTATCTCCCGAGTTCAACAATCCCAAGGGCGTGCCTGTTTCCGCTATGATCTTCGGCGGAAGAAGAGCTTCCACAACTCCTCTGGTATATCAGTCCTTTGACTGGGTACACGGCACATACATGGGTTCTGCTGTTTCCTCCGAGACAACTGCTGCGGCTACAGGTGCAGTAGGCGTACTTCGTCACGACCCCATGGCTATGAAGCCTTTCATCGGCTACAATGTAGGCGACTACTGGGCACATTGGCTGGAAATGGGCGAGAAGCTGGGCGACAAGGCTCCCAAGATCTTCAATGTAAACTGGTTCAAGCAGGATAAGGACGGCAACTTCATCTGGCCCGGCTTTGGCGATAACATGAGAGTTCTCGACTGGATCATCAAGCGCTGCGAGGGCAAGATCGACGCTGTTGAAACTCCTATCGGCTACCTGCCCAAGAAAGAGGATATCAACCTCACCGGTATCGAGGACGAGGTTACTGCCGCGATAATGGCCGAGCTGCGTCACATTGACATCGAGCTCTGGAAGAAGGAGATCGCAGAA
>CAMWLD010000173.1 GCA_947175005.1 uncultured Ruminococcus sp.
GAATTGGGATGATATTAAACCCGGATGCATAGGTATAAATGAAAGTTCGACAGAACTGGAAAGACTTAATTGCTTGCTAATGTGGTATGACGATGAATTGTTTGAAAAAGTTGGTAAGAAGGTGCTTCCTGTTGCAATAATAGATTATGAGAATATAGAAATTTATATATCGGAGGACGGTAAATTTTATGAAGGAATAAATGCCTATTCCGAGGGAGGATTACGTGCAGAAAACTCTGACCAACTTTGGAATGAATACTATGGCGCAGAGGAAGCAGGTTGGGCAAGTTGGGAAGACTTAAAAGCAGGAAAAGGACGGACAATGCGTAAAAACAACTACAGACACAGAATATATTTATAAATTAAATGTTTTTGCTGATGATTTATTTTGGTTTACCGCCCTCATATATTTTGAGGGCGGCTTAGTTGTTTGAACTTATAAGAAAAAATGAATGGTGAAAATTGTGCGAAAGCATGATTATATTTAATTTATATCAAACCACGTAATTTTCCATAAAAATATCCCCTGCCCAAAAGACAGGGGACATTATATTATCCGTCAGAAAATCACGGAAATTTTATCAAACGCAGCCCTGAGCCTTCATAGCCTCGGCAACCTTTAAGAAGCCGGCGATATTTGCGCCTGCCATGTAGTTGCCTTCCATGCCGTACTCCTTAGCCGCACTGTCGCAAGCCTGGAAGATAGAAGTCATAATGCCCTTGAGCTTCTCGTCAACTTCCTCGAATGTCCAGGAAAGTCTCTCGCTGTTCTGGCTCATCTCAAGACCGGAGGTAGCAACGCCGCCTGCATTAGCAGCCTTTGCAGGACCGTAGAGAACGCCGTTTGCAAGATAAGTGTTGATAGCCTCGGGAGTGGAGGGCATATTAGCACCCTCGGATACGCACCAGCAGCCGTTGTTTACGAGGATCTGAGCGCTCTCGCCGTCGATCTCGTTCTGGGTAGCGCAGGGAAGAGCAATATCGCACTTGATAGTCCAGATACCCTTGCAGCCCTCGGTGTAGGTAGCATTGGGATGAGTAGCAACATACTCCTTGATTCTCTTTCTCTCAACCTCTTTAAGCTGCTTTACGCAAGCGAGGTCGATTCCGTCGGGATCGTATACATAGCCGTTGGAGTCGGAAAGAGCAACGACCTTTGCGCCCATTTCGGTAGCCTTTTCGGTAGCGTAGATAGCAACATTGCCCGAACCGGAAATTACAACAGTCTTGCCGTCAAAGGACTTGCCGTTTGCAGCAAGCATTTCCTTGGTGAAGTAGCAGAGACCGTAGCCTGTAGCCTCTGTTCTTGCAAGAGAACCGCCGTAGGTAAGACCCTTACCGGTAAGCACGCCTGTGAACTCGTTTCTGAGTCTCTTGTACTGGCCGAACATAAAGCCGACCTCTCTTGCGCCTGTGCCGATGTCGCCTGCGGGAACGTCGGTGTCAGCGCCGATATGCTTGGAAAGCTCTGTCATAAAGCTCTGGCAGAAACGCATAACCTCTCCGTCGCTCTTGCCCTTGGGGTCAAAGTCGGAGCCGCCCTTGCCGCCGCCCATGGGGAGGGTGGTAAGGCTGTTCTTGAACACCTGCTCAAAACCGAGGAACTTGATAATGCCGATATATACGGAGGGGTGCAGTCTGATACCGCCCTTGTAAGGACCGATAGCGGAATTGAACTGTACTCTGAAGCCTCTGTTTACCTGAACCTTGCCGTTGTCGTCAACCCAGGGAACACGGAAAATGATCTGTCTCTCGGGCTCTACCAGTCTGTCGAGAACGCCCGCCTCAATAAGGTCGGGTCTCTTTTCGATAACAGGCTCCAGGGTCTCGATAACCTCTGTTACCGCCTGAATAAATTCGGGCTCACCCTGATTGCGTTTTTTAACATTTTCAATAAGATTGATGAGATAAGAGTTTTTGAGCGCCATTGCTATAACCTCCTAAATAATTTTGCGTGCACTTGTGTACAGGTACACATGCCGTCACATATCGGAACACGCATTTACGGTTTTCCTATTTTTAAATTATATCACACTTATTTTGATTTTGCAAGATGTTAAGGAATATTTTTCAAAAAAGTTCATAAAATTTTTGCATTTTAAATTGCCGTGATTTGCCGTTTTCTCTTTAAACGAAATTTGTCGAATCACGTGAGCTGCCTGTAAATATCGTTTTTCTTAAAGCCGGTGACCTGTGCAGCCTCTTTGCAGGCGTCCGTCATTTTAGCTCCCTCGTCCATAAGCTTTTTTGCAAGTTTCACGGCGTCGTCAAGCGAATATTCGGAAATTTCCTCCTTTGCCCCCTCCACCACAAGCACATATTCCCCACGGGGACTGTTGCTTTCATAGTATTTCAGTGCTTCCGAAAGAGTGGTGCGAATGACCTCCTCGTGAATTTTGGTAAGCTCCCTGCAAAGAGAAATCCGCCTGTCACCGAAAATTTTCAGCATATCCGAAAGTGTCGCCGTCAGCTTATGGGGAGCTTCGTAAAATATCATAGTATGGCTGTCCTTTGCAAGGCTTGTAAGGTGCTCATGCCGCTGTTTTTTTGCAACGGAGAGAAACCCCTCAAAAGTAAACCGTGCCGCCGAAAACCCGCATACCGCCGCCGCTGTTGCCACCGCCGTAGGTCCGGGAATCGCTTCTACAGGCAGACCGCGGTCACGGCAAATCCTCACCAAATCCTCCCCCGGGTCGGAAATGCAGGGCATACCCGCGTCCGTGACCACAGCGCAGGTCTCCCCTGCCGCGATACGCTCGATAATGCTTTCGCACACGCTGCTTTGGGAATGCTCATGATAGCTTACCAGAGGCTTTTTTATCTTAAAATGATTGAGCAGTTTAAGCGTCACCCTTGTGTCCTCGGCGCAGATAAAATCCACCTCGGACAGTATGCGCACCGCCCTGTAGGTCATATCCTCTAAATTTCCTATGGGAGTTCCCACCACATAAAGCTTTCCGGGCATTTTTCACATTCCCCTTTTCATTTATTTTCCCAAGACGTCTCCGAAAATGGTTTCCACAGCCTCTGAAAGGCTTATTTCCTTAGTAAAAATTTTCTCGGGAATTATTCCCATAAAGTCCTTTTCATTCCACCACCTGCGCATATCCTCTTCGCCGAAGTCTGATTTGTTGGGCTTTGTACCGTGACGCACCAGAGTTTCCTCAAAGGGCAGATCATAATAATAGGCAAAAATATTTTCGCCGTAAAGCGAAAGGGCTGTTTCAAACAGCGGGCGGAATACCTTTGAGTCCAGAATGCCCTCAAGCACAGTCACTTCCGAATTTTCCCGCCCGTATTTCAGCAGGGCAGTCATAAGCGGCAGCGCCTCCTCGTCCTTTGCCCACAGCATTTCCATTCGTATCATATCGTGGGATATACGCATGGTGTTTCTCCCGAATTTTTCCTGCAATTTCTTTGCTGCACTGGTTTTCCCGCTGCCGGAATTTCCCCTTATAATTATCAGCTTTGACATATCCTTTCCCATTCCTCCGAAATGATCTTCACATTTTCCGAAATATCCTCTGACCCGTCCGCATAAATTTTCGGACAGGTCAGAACTTCAAACCGTTTTTCTATTCCCTCTGCTAAGCGGTTTCATCAATAATACATAATAACAGGCGTGCCCCATTCCACAGTCTCATACAGCTGCTTTACCTCGTCATATTTCATATTAATGCAGCCGTGAGAGCCGTTGCTAAGGTAAATATTTCCGCCGTAAGCTGCCCTTGAAAGATCATGAAAGCCTATCCCCTCAAAGCTTATCCGCATAAAGTAGCTGCACTTGGCGGTATATGAGCCGTCCGCCGCCACCATGGTGTAGTTGGTGCTCTTGTTGTACACGCTGTACACTCCCTCGGGAGTCTTGCGCTTGGGATCGGAGGCCTTTCCCGAAACTATCTGATCCGTTTCAAACGCTATCTCCCCGTCCTTGTAATACCACATATGCTGGGCGGAAAGGTCGACCTCGATATAGGTATTCCCTATATCCCCCTCTGCGGAGCGCCCGCTCTCAAAGCCCTTGTATTTGTACCCCGTGTCCAGGGTCACATACTCCGGCTCGGTCTGCACAGTTTCTCCCGCCTTTATGTACTCTATCAGCGCCGCCGTTGTCTTGTCCTTGTCTATCCACCAGCCGTACTGCCCCGTGGAATACCTCCCCTGGCTCATGGTAATATTGCCCCTGCTTGTGGTCTTGAAGCTGCGGGGCTTCATAAATGTGTCGTACTTGTCCGAGAGGCTCTCCACATATGCCTTTACCTTTGACCTGTCAAGTCCTCCCCCGTCAGTCATCCATTCGTAAACATCCGCTCCCGTAAGGGTCTCGGTCGTGTATCCGAAATCATAAACTATCTCATAATCGAACCCCTTGCTAAGCTCTTCCAGCCGCCCCGTAAGATCGCCCGACAAAACCTTGGGGTCGGAGTAACACCCCGCCTTATCAAGATCAATATCAAAATTCCCCCCTGCAACCTCATTCAGAACATACTCCGTCAGCCTGTCAATATCGGGCTTGTCGCCGTATACCTCGGGGACTATGTAATATCCGTCCTCCCCGTGGGCAAGGCGCGCGTCGGCAGTTTCCTCATCGCCCCATTTTGTGCGGCGGAGCAGCTTTTCCAGCTTTGCGCTGTCATAAGAAGGGGCAGTATTCGTTTCATAAAAGCTGTCGTTAAAATATGCCCCCAGCCAGCCGAAATGATTGACCTCCTTATACAGCTCCTGCACCGTCCCGAATACATCATACTCGCAGTCATATTCGGAGGGGTAGATTATTTTTTCCCCTGTCCTGGTTTGTAATTTAAGTTCATTCGGAGCATTTTCCGCAGCAAGCGCCGCAGCCGCCTTTGCCACCGTCATGCTGCTCACATCTATCCCGTCAATATATGTATTTGGCAGGAATTTTCCCTTTGCGCTGCTCCAGCCCCAAGCATAAACCGCCGCCAACACCGCCAGCACCGCAAATATTATCAGAATGACCGCCCTGCGTTTTTTCCTTGCAAGAGCAGCCCTTGCCGCCTCGGAGGCAGCCTTTTTCCTGTCCATAGCCGCCGCTACAGCGCTGCCGTCAAAGCTGTAGCCCTCCTCGGGGCTGTCTATGACCGCCGTAGCCGACATATCATTTGTTTCATTCATAAGTATCCTATCCAATCTTTCCGGTAATCGGTAATAGGGTCATTATATCACTCTTTAGACCTTTTGTCAAGGGCTTTTTCCAAACTCGGGCAAAAAACCCGAAATACGACATTTTATGATTAAGGTTTTGAACATTTTTCCGAAAAATTAAAAAATATCCCCCTCAAAAAAATCAAAAAAATTGCACATAAGCTTATCAAAACATACCCTGCCGCCTGCCATTAAATGAATCCAAAAGGGCAAGGGCACATCAGCGCCCCTTTCTTCAATTT
>CAMWLD010000174.1 GCA_947175005.1 uncultured Ruminococcus sp.
GATCGGAAATATATTAAATTTCTGAAATTCTGAAAAATTATATTTATTTGCATTAGGCTATTGACAAGTAAGGAAAAATGTGGTATAATATTATTGCGTGAGAAGTGTGTAATTTTTTGAATATGAAAATTGCACGCCGTAAAAGATCGCGTTCATAAATGCCATGGAAAGTGCGCAGCCGCAGGCGCAGCAGGGTCATTTCGGGAAAATTTTATAAATCCCTGCACCCGGAGGAAGTGAAAATATGAACTTTTATGATGATATAGAACGCTATTCGGATAGAGTCGCTGTGACCGACGATTCGGGCAGGGACTACACTTATGCCGAAATTGCGGAAACGGGGGAGAGGATATGCGAAAATATTCATCCGAGAAGTTTGGTGTTTTTGGTTTGCGGAAACGATCCCGCGTCCATAGCGGCTTATGTGGGATTTTTGCGCAGGCGGATAGTGCCCGTATTAATAAGTCCCAAGACCGACGGGGAGCTTTTCGGGCAGCTGCTGGCGAAATACTCTCCGGGATATATTTTCTGTCCGAAGGAATTTTACGGTAAGGGAGAACGGCTGACGGAAACGGGGGAGTTTCATCTGCTTAAAACCGGTAATGCCCCGGTTCCCGTCAGTCCCGAGCTTGCGGTGCTCATAACCACCTCGGGAAGCACGGGAAGCCCTAAATTCGTAAGGCAGTCCTACAAAAATATCGACTCCAATTCGGGGGCTATTGCGGAGTATCTTAAAATAACGGAGGACGACAGGGCTATCACCACCATGCCCATGAACTACACCTACGGGCTGTCGATAATCCAGTCACATCTGCTTATGGGTGCAAGGATAATTGCCACGGAGAAAACTCTTATGGACAAAGGGTTTTGGAGCTTGCTGAAAGAGCAGGAGGCTACTACGTTCGGGGGAGTTCCTTATATTTATCAGATGCTGAAAAGACTGCGGTTCGGGAGAATGGAGCTGCCGTCGCTCAGATACATTACCCAGGCGGGGGGGCGGCTTTCAAAGGAGCTGGGGCTGGAATTCGCCGAAATTTGCAAAGGCAAGGGGATAGAATTCATAATCATGTACGGTCAGACCGAGGCTACGGCGAGAATGTCCTATCTGCCTTGGGAATATGCTTTTACCAAAGCGGGGAGCATTGGCATTCCCATTCCCGGAGGGGAGATGTACCCCGGTGATGAGGACGGCAGGGAGATAACAACGCCCGGCATGGCGGGGGAGCTTATTTATAAGGGGGATAATGTGGCTTTGGGATATGCCGAATGTGCCGGCGATCTTACAAAGGGGGACGAGTTCGGGGGAGTGCTGCGGACGGGAGATATGGTCGTAAGAGATGAGGACGGATATTTTACGGTTGTGGGACGGAAAAAGCGCTTCCTGAAAATATTCGGCAACAGAGTGAATCTGGACGAGGCCGAGGGGCTTCTCTGCAAAAACGGATTTGAATGCGTTTGCGGCGGCAGGGACGATATGATGAGGATATACATGGTAAATGCCGATGATACCGCGCTTAAAAATGCGGAAGAGTTCATCGGAGAAAAAACGGGGCTGAACCGTTCGGCTTTTAAGGCAATATCCGTTTCCGAGATACCGCGGAACGATTCGGGAAAAATACTTTACTCGAAGCTGGAGGAAAGGGTTGAAACATAGCGGGAAAAGCCCCTAAGTTTCAGAGTACCCTTGGTGCGGACAATAAATCAGCGGGAGGTAAAAAATGATAAATTATGATGAGATACTGAATATTCCCCCCTATTCCATGGCGTGTGAGGAAAAGGAAAAATTCCTGACGGAGATACTGGGGGAGCTGACGGGGCATCATTACGAGCGGTGTCTCGAATACAGGCGTATACTGGACGCTTTCGGGTTTGAGCCCGGAAATATCAAAAGCTATTATGATATTCCCTTTCTGCCTGTCAGACTGTTCAAGGAATATGAGCTGCGGAGCGTTAAAAGCAGTGATACAGCAAAGATCGTGACCTCCTCGGGGACTACGGGGCAGCAGGTGTCAAGGATATATCTTGACAAGGAAACGTCCGCAAATCAGACAAAGGCGCTGACTAAGATCGTAAGCTCATATATCGGCAAAAACCGTCTGCCTATGATAATCCTTGACAGCCCTGCGGTGGTCAAAGACAGGGCGATGTTTTCCGCAAGGGGGGCGGGGATACTGGGGTTTCAGATGTTCGGCAGGGACAGGATATTCGCTTTGGACGAGAATATGGAGCTTGATATAAAGGGACTGGAGGAATTCCTTGAAAAGCACGCGGGAGAAGAAATTTTCCTTTTCGGGTTCACCTTTATGATATGGCTGCACTTTTATGAGGCGCTGAAGAAAATCGGGTATCATCCGGATATTTCAAAGGGCATTATGATACACGGGGGCGGCTGGAAAAAGCTGGCGGACAGGAATATTTCGGGGGAGCGGTTCAAGGAGGGGCTGAATGAAGTCTGCGGGATAAGCAGAGTATACGATTATTACGGCATGGCGGAGCAGACGGGAAGCATTTACATGGAATGCGAGGAGGGGCACTTGCACGCAAGCGTTTTTTCCGATATAATAGTAAGAGACCCTTTTGATTTTTCTATCTGTCCTGTGGGGAAAAAGGGGATAATAGAAACGGTCTCCGTTTTGCCTCATTCCTATCCCGGGCACGTGCTTTTAACGGAGGACGAGGGGGTAATATTAGGGGAGGACGACTGCCCCTGCGGAAGAAAAGGAAAATATTTTGCCGTTTGCGGGCGGATAAAAAATGCGGAGATAAGGGGGTGCAGTGACACTTATGCGGATAAAGGATAAGATAGAGTTTCTTTGCGGAGCGGATGAAGGTTATATCGGGAAAATGAACTGCTGGCAAGCTGTTGCGCCTTTTTCGGAACAGTACTGCGATTTTTTGGCGGCGGTATCGGAGGAAATAATGAACGACCTCGAGGCAAGGGAATTTCCCGATGTTGTCACCTTCGGATTTTTCTGCCGCAGGGCGAATCTGCAGCGGATGAAAAAAGAATATGAGGAGCGGACAGTGGTCAGACAAGTCAGCCCGGTCAGCCCCGGCGGACCGTACAGGCTGGGCAGGGGGGTCACCTTTCATATTGCGCCCTCAAATGTGCCGATAAATTTCGCTTACAGTATGGCGGCGGCTCTGCTGGCGGGCAACTGCTGCATTGTAAGGGCTTCTTCAAAGCCTTTCAGGCAGGTGGATATTGTGTGCAGGTGCATGGCGGCGGTTATGGACAGAAAGGAATTCGTATGGGCGTCGCTTGTTGTTTCGATAGTGAGATACGGGCATGACAAGGAGGTAACAGATTATTTGTCCTCCCTTTGCGATGTGCGGGTGATCTGGGGCGGGGATAACACCATTGCCGAGATACGAAAGTCCCCTTTGCCTCCGAGAAGCACGGAGATAACCTTTGCGGACAGGTATTCAATGGCTGTTATCTCGTCTGCGGCAATTCTGCGTGAGGATAACATGGAACGGCTTGCAAGGGATTTTTACAATGACACTTATTTGTACGATCAGAATGCATGTTCCTCTCCGAGGCTGATATACTGGCTGGGAAACCGTGAGGATACCGAGGCGGCAAAGGAGAAATTCTGGGGAGCGGTGCATGAATTTGTAAAGGGAAGATATGAGCTTGCGCCTGTGGTTGCGGTGGAAAAGTACATGACTGCGTGCAGGGCGGCGCTGGATATAGTTTCTTTTAGGCCGAGGGTGGTTTTGGGGGAGGACAATCTTATCGGCAGGATCGAGGCGGGGTGTCTGAAAATGAGTATCATTGACTACCGCTGCCCGGGAGGAAGCTTTTTCGAGTACAGCAGCGAGAAGATAGACGATCTGCAGCATATCGCCCGTTCAAGAACGGTGCAGACTGTGGCGTATTACGGTGACCTTAAGGATATGATAAGGGAGTTTTCGATAAAGTGCGGGTTTTTCGGGGTTGACAGAATAGTGCCCATTGGAAAGACAGCGGATTTTTCCCTTGTGTGGGACGGGCATGATCTGATACTCGATATGTCAAGGATAGTAGGATATTAATCAAATGCCGCGTTTCTTCGGCGTTTGTTAATAAATAAAAATTTTTTTCGGAGGTATTTTATTATGAGTAATCTTGAGCTTTACAACAAGGCGTTTGTTGACGGACTGGGAGTGGAAGAAAAGGAGCTGCCCGGTCTTGAGTATCAGGCGATCCCTTCCTGGGACAGTGTGGGTCACATGAACCTGGTGGCGGCGCTGGAGGACGCTTTCGACATTATGATGGACACTGACGATATTATCGACTTTTCCTCTTATGAAAAGGGCAAGGAGATAATGGCTAAGTACGATATAACCATATGAGCAAATAATAATACGGTCTCCCTAAAAATTTGCCCTGAAAGCGGGCTTTGGGAGGCCGCTTAAAAAGGTTGTGCTTTAAATTATGAAAACATTGCTGAGCTTTGTTATACCCTGTTACCGAAGCGAGAAAACCATTGAAAAGGTGACGGAGGAAATTATAGAGACCGTTTCCCAAAGGGCGGAGTATGATTATGAGATAATCTGTGTGAATGATTCGTCTCCCGATAATGTTTACAGCGTACTCCAAAAACTGGCTGCGGGCAACAGGAAGATCAAGGTTATTGATTTTTCGAGAAATATGGGAAAGCATTCGGCGGTGCTGGCGGGGTATTCCGTTTCTAAGGGTGAATATATCGTCAATCTCGATGATGATTTTCAGTGTCCCGTCGGCGAGCTTTGGCGGCTTTTAGAGCCTGTGGAAAAAGGCGGGTATGATTTTTCTACGGCACGGTACAAAGAGAAAAAGCAGTCGGCCTTTAAGAATTTCGGCAGCAATGTTAATATGTTCATGGCATCTGTAATGCTGGGCAAGCCAAGAGAACTGCGAATAGAAAATTTCAATATTATGAAGCGGTTCATAGTGGATGAGATAATAAAGTATGATAAGCCCTATCCATATTTGGAGGGGCTGCTATACCAAATTACCCATAATATAGCCTTGGTGGATATGGAGGAGCGAGGCAGGGCGGACGACAATGCTACGGGGTTTACTTTGTCAAAGTCGCTGGCGTTGTGGTTAAACGGGTTTACGGCTTTTTCCGTAAAGCCTTTAAGAATTTCCACGATACTGGGGCTTGGTTTTGCGGTGATAGGCTTTATTGCGGGGATTTTGATCGTGGTAAAAAAGCTCTTACATCCCGAGACCATGATGGGCTGGACTTCCCTGATGGCGTTGCAGCTTTTTGTCAGCGGGGTGATGATGATGATCTTAGGACTTATAGGAGAGTATGTGGGAAGAATTTATATCTGCCTTAACAACACGCCTCAATATGTTATTAGAAGCACGATAAATATTGACGGTAAGGAGGAAGCGGAGAAATGAAGATCATTC
>CAMWLD010000175.1 GCA_947175005.1 uncultured Ruminococcus sp.
GTCCTATGTGTTCTCGGGTGTGTTCACGATTATGATGATATTGCTGCCGCTGCTGACTATGAGGCTGTTTTCCGAGGAGAAAAAGCAAAAGACCGATCAGTGTCTGCTGACTGCTCCTGTGGGGCTTATGGAGATCGTTATGGGCAAATTCTTAGCTGCGCTGACAATGTTCATTGTGGCTATGGCAATTTACATTCCCTATATACTGGTGCTTGTGCACCTGGCGGGAGGCGTGGCCAGGGCAAGCGTTATCGGAAATATGGTGGGGCTGCTGCTTCTGGGTGCGGCGTTTATATCCATAGGGACGTTCATTTCCTCCCTTACCGAGCTTCAGATTGTGGCGGCTATTCTAAGTATTATTGTAAATTTCTTCCTGTATATGATCGATGTTCTGGCTTCAAATGTAAGCTGGGCACCATTAAGAAAGATCATGGTGTCGGTGGGCTTTTACAACCGCTACACCGAATTTACTCAAGGGATACTCAATATCACAAGCATTGTATTCTTTATCAGCGCAATATTTGTGTTTAATTTCCTTACTGTGAGGGTACTTGAAAAGAGAAGATGGGGATAATTTTTCCCGCCCTGCATTTTCTGTGAATATATGGCTGAAAGGAATGATATAAATGTCAAAGAAAAAGAAGAAGTCTGCCGCAAATAATAATGCGGCCGATATAGAAAAACAGGAAGCGGCGGAAGTATCTGCCGATACTGCGGAGGAAACGGCTTTGGAGGTTGCCGAAAGCGCAGAGGCCGTGAATGAAGCCGAAGAGACGGCTGACAGTGAGGCTGCGGTTCATGAAACCGAGAAAGAAGAAAGCTCCGAAAAGCCCGAAGAGGACTCTGAACGGGCAGCAAGGCGGCGCTATAACCGCAGGAAGCTCAAATACGGCTCTATAGCTACAGCGATCACGGTGGTGGTCATTGCTGTGGTCGTAATGATAAATGTGGCGGTGAATATTGCTGGGGATAGGGTCAATATGTCTATAGACCTGACGGAAAACGGCACGTTTGAGATCTCCCAGGAAAGCATTGATTACCTTGCCAAAGTGAACGAGCCTGTTTCCATTGTGTGTATGTCCGACGAGCTGACGTTTCAGACGTCCAATTATATTTACTTCAAGCAAGCCTATGAGGTGCTGAAGAAATATACATTTTACAGCGATAATATCACTTTGGAGTTTGTGGATATGGTGAAAGATCCCACCTATGCCGATCGCTACAGTTCAAGCTATAAGGGAAATATTGATGCCTACAGCATTGTAGTGGAAAGCAGCAAGAGAATAAAGGTGCTGACCATTCAGGATCTGTACAATACAGAGACAAGAATAGATTATAACACATTTACCACCTATGACGACATTGTTTCCTCAAAAGCAGAGCAGGAGCTGACCTCGGCTATTATGTATGTTACCGATCCCGACCCATTGCAGGCGGTTGTGTTCAGCAGCGAGACCTCCGGGTCGTCTTATGAAAACGTCGCTTCCCTTATGATCTCCAACGGATATGACGTGAGCGAGATAAATCCTCTTACCGAGGAAATTCCCGAGGGTACGGACATTGTGGTGGTAAACGCTCCCCTTAACGACTATGAAACGGATATTGTGGATAAGCTCTACAAATTCCTTGACAATAACGGCAATTTAGGCAAAAATCTTATCTACATTGCCGATTATTCACAGAAGGAAACCGCCAATATCGACGCATTCTTAGCTGAATGGGGCATAAAGGTGGAGCAGGGCGTTGTGGGCGATGATGACGCCAACAATCTGCAAAGTCAGAGCTTTTATATTGTAAGGGACTATATTTCCGAGAATGATTTTTCGGTGAATGTGGCGCAGCCCGCCTTGCCTGTAATCGACTACCAGTCCCGCCCCATTACTCTGCTTTTTGAGACCAAGGACACAAGAAGCACAGTAGCCCTTTTGCAGACTAAGGACACAGGCTTTGTTATGACCGACAGTATGCAGGAGGAGATAAGAAACGGCGGTTCTCCCGAAATAGCTCACGGCGCTCAGACCACTATGGCTATAGGCAGAAAATATATCTTTGATGACAATAACGCGCAGGTATTCAGCAATGTGCTTGTGGTGGGCTCTTCGGAGACCCTTGACGAGGCGTTTACAGGGCAGACTTATTATAACAACGGCGACTACTTTGTTTCCGTCCTCACTGCCATGACAGGGAAAAGCAGCGGCATTTACATTGTGGCAAAGGATCTTTCGTCTCCCACATTCGATATTGATATGGCATCAATCAGCAGCTATATTACCGTGTTTATGATAGTTATACCCTTGGCGGTGCTGGTAATAGGCGGCATAGTATTCTTCAGAAGGAGAACTAAGTAACGTGAGATCAAATGTTAAACTGCTGATAGCGGCGGCTGTGGCGCTGGTGCTGCTGGTCGGCGTGGTGGTGGCTCTTACTCTTACGGGTGGGGAGGAAGAGCCGGAGGAAACCACGGCTGCGGTAACAGAGCCGCTTTCAAGGCTGCTTTATGAAAAATCCCCGGACGCAGTGGATAATATCCACATAAAAAATGATTCGGGGGAGTATGACATTAAAAGATACGGCGAGGGCATATGGTCGGTGACGGACTTTGCGGGGATAGACCACAGCAAGGTCGCTATTGATGATGTGACGGGTCATGCGGCCTCCGTAACAAGCCAGCAGGTGGCGGCAGAAGAGGCGGAGGATATGTCTGTTTACGGGCTTTCCGAGCCGAAAGCGGAGGTAACGGTGACATTCGGTGATAACAGCGAGCGCAAAATGCTTATTGGTTCGGATTCTCCCTCTCCTGGGCTAACCTATATGTGCTTTGAGGGTGAGAATAAGGTCTATGCGGTGAACACCTCGGATATAGACATATTTTTAAAGGACAAGTTCTACTTTGTGGCTAAGACGGTTTATTCCGTCCGTTCTCCCAAGGATGAGAATGATACTACCGATTACACCAAAATCGACACTATAACAATTTCCCGCAAGGATATTGATTACGACATTGTGCTTGAATATGATGTGCGGCAGGATTCCGATGAAATTATCACTGGCAATTCCTCGTCCCACGTTATGACAAGCCCTGTGCGGCTTGATCTTAATCCCGATCTGTCCGTAGATGTGCTAAGCAAGATCTTCGGGCTGACGGCCTCCCAGGCGGCAGTGGTTGCCCCTTCCGAGGGTATATTCGCAAGCTTTGGACTGGATGATCCCTTTGCTGTGATAAAATTTGACATAGCAGGGGAAACATTCACCCTGAATGTAGGCGACGAATTTAAGGGCGAGGACGGCGAAAGCGGCTATTTTGCCTATGCCGAGGGCATAGATGTTATCTACATCTTTGACAAGGCGGACTTGCCCTGGGTAGACATAATGCCCCTGGACATCACTATGACCATGATTACCAGCACCTACATCTACGCCATTGACACAATAGATGTGGAGACCGCCAGTGGCAGCGCACACTTTGACCTTTCGGGGGATTCAAGCGACTTTGCGGTAAGCTGCGACAGAGGCGATGTGGATGAGGACAGCTTTAAGAGCTTTTACCAGTTCTTCCTGCGTGCTCCTGCCGAGGAAATATATCTGGAGGAGAACACCGAGCCTGCCGATGTTACCGTAACTGTCAAGAGCAGCGGCGGGACGGATGTGGTGGAGTTTATAAAGTCCGATAACAGAATGTCCGTTATCCGCCTTAACGGCAAAACAAGCTTCAGGTGCAGAAGCGCCTACACGGACAGGCTGATCGAAAATCTCGAGCTGCTTTTATCGGGACAGCCCCTGATTGAGACATGGTAAAAAGTCCTGCATAGTATAAAATAATGCCTATGAGAATGTTGGAATTTTGTCATAAAATTTATAAAGTATCACGGCATGATTTCGACAGGAATTTCCCGGCAAATGAGTTAAAATAATAAATGCGTTCTGTGAGCTTACGTTAAATTATTTAGATGAGACAGTAGAAATTTGCAATTTGTAAGAATTTTTTAAAAAATATTTAAAAAAGCCTTGCAATTTGTGAAAAAATGTGTTATACTAAATTTAGTAGCTTGACAGAAACAACTACAGGTTAAAGGAGGAGAAACAGCTATGAGCGACGTACAGGATAACAGCAAGAAAAACAGCTTTTTTACCTATAAGGGATTTCCCCTTGTAAGAAAGGGCGATGAAATTTACTACGGTAATATGTACGATCCGTATGTGGTAATGATGCAGATCCAGGAAAAGACCAAGGTAGGCGACCTTGATGTGGCAAGCAAGGTCAAGATCTATAAAATGGCGACCGACGAGAAGCTGAATCCATTGGAGGCTATAGTGAAGCAGAGCGAAAAAAGCAGCCTTTACGAGGCATTTGACATAGCTTACGCCTGGCTTTCAAGGTAAAAAGGTAAGTCCGCACGGCGCTGCTGTGCGGACTTTTTAGGGGATTTCATAATTTTCTGAAAAAAATTTGGGAATTTTAGAAATTTTTTGCAAAAACCCCATGACAAATTGAAAAATATCTGATATAATATAATAGTCGCTTGAAGATGTAAGTCATCAAGGCAGACAAGCTGATATCCGGAGAAGTCGCCTAGCCCGGTTTATGGCGCACGACTGGAACTCGTGTATGCGTTAATAGCGCATCGAGGGTTCGAATCCCTCCTTCTCCGCCAATAATACCCCCGTAAACATTGCGTTTACGGGGGTATATGTTTTGCGTGCCCGCACCCTTATTTTCCTTTGCGGTACTTGCTTTTTCGGGAACAGCTTTTCTCCTTTGTCACATCTTGCCTCCTCTCGTAACAAGCAGTTCTACCGCCGAATAAAAACCTGCGCAAAAGGCGTTACAATTCTCCTTAGATATCGCCTCGGCATACATAAAGTATATCGCATCTTCCTTTTCTGCATTGCCCTTGAAGGGCTTGACGAGCATTTTATAGATTTTGCTCATTTCATAGGATTCATGGTAATTATCTGCCCAGTTTTTATAAACTGCCTCAAGTATACTGTTCATTTTTTACTTCCTTTCAAAAAAGTCTTGACAAGGAAGCCCATCTGATGTATAATAGATTTCAGACAAGGCTTTCTTGTCGGGTTGTATAGCGGATTTGCTTACTTTCTCATGGTGGGGCATTTCCGCTATTTCTTTTTCTCCATTTCCGAATGTAATACTTTGATACCACGTCTTATAGTCTGCACCCTTGTTTCAGAATATGCTGCTGCAACCGCATCAAGTTGTTTTAGTGTTTCATCATCAAGTCGTACAGCTAACTGGGTGTCTTTAGGATTATTGGATTTGGGTCTGCCTGTTCGTGGACTCATTATTTCACCTCACTTTTTGAATACCACTAAGTTTATTATAAA
>CAMWLD010000176.1 GCA_947175005.1 uncultured Ruminococcus sp.
CCAATAGGCTTGCCAAAAGGCTTTCCCGAAAATTATCCGAAGTATTCCCAAATAAAGCCGCAAGCACCCATTGTCCGATTTTGTATTTTTTAGTCGTTGAAAATATTATTATACCACTCGCCATGCAAATTGTCAACGGATTAATTGCTACTATTTTGTTAATTTTCTTTCGGGCGGGTAAAAGCGATAATTTCATACATTGTGAACATACAGCTTTTATTAAAATTCAAGCTGCCGATCCTTGACATAAAAAGGCAAATGTGATATATTTAAATAGGAAGCCAAACGGTAAAGGAGGAAAAACATATGAATATTTATGATGAAACTCAAAAAATAACTTCTAAAGATAATGCAGGAAGTATGGGAACTTTACTGCTTTGGTTTGTGGACGAGGCATTGAAGCAGAATGCCATAACGATATATGAAGCATTTGAACTTATGGAAATGTATGACAGATTTGAACACAGCGGGATAAGAAAGTTTTATTTTTCGGAGGACGTTGTGCTGTCAATGAATATGGCGCTTATGGCTAAGCTTTTTAATGAAAATGCCCTGTATGAACAGTATTGCAGTGACGCACGGGAAAGGCTGGACTTTTGGTTTGGCAGTCTGAAAAAGAATAACAACGGCAAGCTTCCCAAAGGCAGCCATTACATTTTAGATGATTTAGAGGGATTTTTGACGGGAAATTCGGAGCACATGAAAAAATTAAGCAGTGTGCGCAAACACGCCCGACGGAATAACCCGGGGGAAAATGTATATCACTTTGAAAGTTTCCCTTATGATTATTTAAAATATGAAGATGAACTGATAAAAATTTTAAACGGCGAGGCAGACCGTTATGAGGTCGACAAGACAATATCCCCCGAAATATGCGATATGATGACCGCTGTTGAGCTTCGTGCCATAGAATTGGAATAGTGACTTTTCTGTCGGTTATAGATAAAATCTATAACCGAGTATTGTTTTCAAATATTTGACAAAGAAGAAAAACCGTGCTATAATGTGAACATAGAAAAAACAAAGGAGTGACCCTTATGAGCAAAAATTACCGTTTTGAAACCATACAGCTTCACGCAGGGCAGGAAAGTCCCGACCCTGTTACCGATGCAAGGGCTGTGCCTATTTACGCCAGTTCTTCATACGTATTCCATAACGCACAGCACGCTGCGGACAGGTTTGCGTTAAAGGACGCAGGCAATATTTACGGCCGCCTGACGAACCCCACCCAAGAGGTTTTTGAAAAGAGAATGGCAGCCTTAGAGGGCGGCGTTGCTGCGCTGGCGGTTGCCTCGGGCGCTGCCGCAATTGACTACACATTCAGAAATTTAGCCCATTCGGGAGACCACATTGTGGCTTCCAAGACCATTTACGGCGGTACATACAATCTGCTTGCCCACACCCTGCCCGAGGGCGGCATTACCACAACTTTCGTTGACCCCTTTGAGGAGGGGGCTTTTGAAAAGGCGATACAGCCCAACACCAAGGCTATTTTTATCGAGACCTTCGGCAACCCCAATTCCAATGTTATCGACATTGAGAAAACTGCCGAGATCGCTCACCGCAACAATATTCCCCTGGTGATCGACAATACTTTCGGCACGCCCTATCTTATCCGTCCCATTGAGCACGGTGCCGATATTGTAGTGCATTCCGCAACAAAGTTTATCGGCGGTCACGGCACAGCCATAGGCGGCGTTATCGTTGACAGCGGCAAATTCGACTGGAAAGCAAGCGGTAAATTCCCCTCCCTTACCGAGCCTAACCCCAGCTACCACGGGGTAAGCTTCACAGAAGCTGTAGGGCCTGCCGCATTTGTTACAAAGATACGTGCGATACTGCTTAGAGATACGGGTGCGACCCTTTCTCCTTTCCATGCGTTTATGTTCCTGCAGGGGCTTGAGACCCTTTCCCTGCGTGTGGAACGCCATGTGGAGAATGCTCTCAAAGTTGTGGATTTCCTGAAAAATCACCCCAAGGTTGAGAATGTGAACCACCCGAGCCTTGCAAGCGGCGAACAGAAAGAGCTTTACGACAGATATTTCCCCAACGGCGGCGGCTCGATCTTTACCTTTGAGGTAAAAGGCGGTCAGAAAGAGGCTATGGAATTTATCGACCGTCTGAAGCTGTTCTCCCTGCTGGCGAACGTGGCAGACGCAAAGTCCCTCGTAATCCACCCCGCCTCCACCACCCATTCCCAGCTGAATGAAGCCGAGCTTGCGGAGCAGGGCATAAAGCCTAACACCATAAGGCTTTCTATCGGTCTGGAACATATTGACGATATTATTGACGATCTGAAAAATGCGCTTGAATAAGTAATAAAAATTCTTTTAATAAAGCGGTATGCAAGGCGCAATATCCTGCATACCGCTTTTTTCTGTCTTATGAAGCCGAAGCCATGTAACGCTGCGTGGCGGTTTATTCTTGTATACTCACATAATCAAGGGGATCTTCAGGCTGACCGTTTACACGCACCTCGAAATGGCAGTGACTGCTGTATGCCTGACCGCTGCTGCCGATGTGACCGATTATCTGTCCCTGTTCCACTGTGTCGCCGGCGTTTACTGTGCAGTCGGACATATGCCCGTAAAGTGTCGTTATATCACCGCCATGGTCAATGACAACATGAATACCGTAGCCGTTGTTTGTGTCGGAGGCTGTAAGGACGACCCCCGAAGCGGAGGCGGCGATAGCCTCCCCGGCGCATTCGGGGCTGCTGATGTCAATGCCGTTGTGGAAATTTTCGGAGCCTGTCGATGTGTCATAGCGTTCACCGTAGCTGTCGGCAATATGTCTGACCGTTGCCACTGGCCATATAAATCCGCCGGCAATATGTCTGACGGTCTCCGACGAGGCTTCCCGAACCATTTTTTCTATAGTGACCTCGGTTATCGAAGATCCGCCCAGATCATCGGAGGCTGCAAACACGATCCACTGACCGCAGTAGTAAAAATAGCCGTATCTGCCCGAAAGCTCCTCATCATGGGACAATGCAAAGTCCACATCGGCAAGGTCAAGCCCCATAAGCCTTTCTTTAATTTCCTTTTCGGTAAGCCGACCAAGCTTGTATTTGTCCATGTCAAGGCGTGAAATAACCTCATTCACAGGCTCCCACAGCTCGCTGCGCCCAAATGTGCCGAAGGAATATTCGCCACAGGGCAGGATAAATGTAACGCTGTCGGGATATATCTCCGCTGTAATGTCCTTTCGCAGCCCCACAGTCACTTTTTGAGACGTGTCCGCTGTTTTTTCACAAGGCAGGGCATTTCCCATATCCCCCAAAAGCTTCATTATCCTGCGGCAGCCCATATCGATCCTATAAATGTTGCCGTAATCCTCAGCCGTCCTGCTAAGCACCGCCCTATAGCTGATCGCCCCGTCAATGCTGTCAAGCAGCTCGCCCAGATTGCTGTAGGAAATTTCTTCATTTCCGACAGGCAAACTGTAATCGGGCAGTCCGCTTGCGTCCTGCACAATGTTATGCAGTTCATCAAAAAGCGCCGACGAATTGCAGCCGAATTCAAAATAATCCGCCGAAGTAAGAGCTACATAAATACCGTCATCCCGGACACCAACCGTCATAACGCCGTCCCTGTCCGTGTTTACCTCGGGGTATTTTGAAGCATCAAAATAGATTATCTCCAGGACAACGGCAGGTATAGGCTCGCTGCTCACCGCCATAGGCGCTCTTTCGGTGTCGGCGTATTCACTTAGAAGCGCAAAAATTTTATCGGTATCCTTGTACTGCACTGTGATATGATCGTCCGGAGAATTGACATAACTGTCGCAATAGCTCATTTTTATCCCCTCGCCGCTGTCGTCCCTGCCGCAGCGGTCAAGAAAATCGCCGAATGTGGATTTGGATTCTTTATCTTCCGCTTCTGTAAACGCCTCCACATGCACATCTTCCACAGGCATCTCTGCGGGAAGCACTTCATCGGAGGACAGTTTTTCCGTCAGTATTGTTTCCTGCACGCCGTTGTCGAGAATAGTATAAGGACCTTTCGGTTCTCTGCGGGCAGTGCCTGTCGGAAACGTCCCCCCCTCGGCGGTTTCCAAGCCGGCGTAAGTAGCGTGAGCAAACTCGTCTCTTTCCTCAGAGGCCGGCACGGTATAAACCGGGTCTGCGCCAATGGACACCTCCACAGCCGCAATTTCGGAGATAACGTCCGTGCCTTCGTAAATGCCACTGCCCGGCGCAATATTCCCCGATATATCCCGTGAATTTGCCGTGTAAACCGCCGCACCGATAATGCAGACCACTGCGGCGGCAGCGGGAAAAACAGGAGAAAGCTTTTTCTTTTTGGGAGTAATTGCAATATGCAAATAATCCTCCGTATCATCATCCTCGGAAGCCTTGCGCTTTTTTGTAAAGTTCGCCACATCTTCCTCCTGAATCGCCTGAATCAGCCGCCTTGTCACCGCTTTGTCGGGAACGCATTTATTATACATATTTCTGAAAGTTTCCTTTTTCATATGCAAAACCTACTTTCGATATTGTCTATCATTCGTATTATCGCCTATGTATCGGCATTTTCGGGACACGTCTCATCTTCAAACAGACTGCCTCCCCCACTGCCGTCGAGAGCCTTGCGCAGCGCCTTTCTCGCCCTCGAAAGACGTGAACGAACGGTGCTTTCTCCCGTTTTAAGAGCGGCGGCAATTTCCCTCACGGACATTTCCTCGAAATAAAAGAGCATGACCGCCGTGCGGTATTTTTCCGAAAGCCCCTTGATAGCCGTCATTATCTCGTTTTCCTCGACGTTTTCAAAGGAGAATTCCGTTCTGTCCTCTCCCGTCTCAATAGCAGCCCGCCTTTTCAGCCCGGAGCATATCCGCCTTGACATATTCACCGCCGTGCGGATTAGCCACGCCTTGCGGTGTTCCTCGTCATTCCATCGTAGCTCTGAGCGGTGGTAGGCAAGAAATGTTTCCTGGAATGCGTCGTCGGCATCCGCCTTTGTGGGGGTGTGGGACAGGGCTATGCTGTATACCAGCTTTGTGTACTTTTGTATAGCCTCCTTGGTATCGCTGCCTGTGCGGCAGAATTTATCGGTCAAATTTTTCACCCCTTTGACTGTAAATTTCCTTTTATATATAAATCAATTTCACGCGGCAAAAGGCTGCAAGTTCATAAAAATTTTACAAAATAATTTTCAAATAATTTGCAATATGAGAAAATGCCGTAAAATCAGACTTTAAGAAATATCTCCGTAAATGCAAAAAAGCTGCCGCACCCTTCAAGGCGCAGCAGCCGATACGCAAACGTCATCAGAAGAATATCCCCGACACCACCAGCAGGACAGCCATGGCAAATACCGCTGTAAATTCGATAAC
>CAMWLD010000177.1 GCA_947175005.1 uncultured Ruminococcus sp.
TACCAAATATAACCTTGATTTTTCAAATGATGTTTTCCACTTGGTCGATATGGGCTTTGACCAGATCTCCGTTGAGCCTGTGGTCAGCGACAACAAGGAAAAATACGCCATTACCGAGCGTGACCTGCCTGCGATATTTTCGGAATATGAAAGACTTGCTCAGCTTATACTTATAAACAGAGCCAAGGGTAAAAAGTTCAACTTCTTCCACTTTATGCTTGATCTTGACCAGGGGCCATGCGCTATCAAGCGGCTGCGGGGCTGCGGCTCGGGAAATGAATATGTAGCGGTGACTCCCGACGGCGACATTTATCCCTGCCACCAGTTTGTGGGCGAAAAAGATTATCTTATGGGCAATATAAACACCGGGGAGTTCAACACCGACATCAAAAAGGAATTTGCCGCCGCCCATATCTATTCAAAAGAAGACTGCCGCAAATGCTGGGCGAAATTCTATTGCAGCGGCGGCTGCAACGCCAACAATTACATTTACACGGGAAATATCCTTACATCTCACAAGCTCTCCTGCGAAATCGAGAAAAAGCGGCTGGAATGCGCCATTATGATAAAGGCGGCAGAGGCAGAGCAGGAAACGGAATAAGATAAATTTTCATAAATTCTGAAAGGAGCTGCGCCCTTTTAGGGGACGAATAAAATGCCAAGAAAAAAAGAACCTAAAAAAACACCTTCAAGATCAAAATCCTCCCTTGCCGCCAAGGCGTATATCGCAGGCAGCGGAGTTGTGGCTGAAGAGGCTATAACCGACACCTTGCGCAAGAACTATATGCCTTACGCCATGAGCGTTATAGTTTCAAGAGCACTGCCCGAAATAGACGGCTTCAAGCCCTCTCACCGCAAGCTGCTTTATACCATGTACAAAATGGGGCTGCTTACGGGGAGCAAGACCAAATCCGCCAATATAGTGGGGCAGACCATGAAGCTGAATCCCCACGGAGACGCTGCCATTTACGAAACAATGGTGCGCCTTGCCCGAGGGAATGAAGCCCTGCTGCACCCTTATGTGGACAGCAAGGGCAATTTCGGCAAGGCATATTCCAGGGATATGGCATATGCCGCAGCCAGGTATACCGAGGCAAAGCTTGACCCTATCTGCGCCGAGCTTTTCAGGGATATTGACAAGGACACTGTGGATTTTGTGCCCAACTACGATAATGAGACCACCGAGCCGACTTTGCTTCCGGCAACCTTTCCGTCGGTACTGGTGAATAACAATATGGGCATAGCCGTTTCCATGGCGTCCAACGTCTGCTCCTTTAATTTGCAGGAAATATGCGAGGCGGCAATCGGGCTTATCAGAAACAAGAATTTTGACCTCCACTCGGTTTTAAAGGGTCCCGATTTTCCCGGCGGCGGATATATGGTCTATGACGAGGTTGAACTGGAAAAAATTTACCGCACAGGCAGGGGAGCAGTCAAGATACGCTCCAAGTATAATTTTGACCCCGATTCCCGCTGCATTGAGGTTACCCAGATACCACCGACCACCACAATTGAGGCAATAAAGGATAAGATCGTGGAGCTTGCCAAAAACGGCAAGCTTAAAGAAGTTACCTATATAAGAGACGAATCCGACCTTAACGGCCTTAAAATAGCCATTGATATAAGAAAAGACACCGACCCCGACAAGCTTATGAAAAAGCTTTACAAAATGACCCCCTTGCAGGACACCTATTCCTGCAACTTCAATATCCTTATAGGCGGATACCCGAAAGTAATGGGCGTTTATGAGATATTGGACGAATGGACGGCATTCCGCAAGGACTGTGTTAAGCGGCGTGTATACCACGATCTGGAGGGAAAGAAAAAGAAGCTGCACCTGCTGGAGGCGCTTCAAAAAATACTGCTGGATATTGACAAGGCAATAAAGATCGTCCGTGAGACCGAAGAGGATTCGGACGTTATCCCCAACCTTATGATAGGCTTCGGCATTGATGAGACCCAGGCGGAATATGTGGCTGAAATAAAGCTGCGCCACCTTAACAAGGAATATATTCTGAACCGCTTAGGTGAGCTTGAACAGCTTAAAAAGGACATTGCCGAAATGGAAGAGATCCTTAAAAGCGACAAAAAGCAGCTGGATATAATTGTGGCGGAGCTTAAAGACGTTATCAAGAAATATTCCCAGCCGAGGCGTACCCTTTTCTGCTATCCCGATGATGAAGAGGACGAGGAGATCGAGGAGGATATTCCCGATTACACCGTTCACCTGTTTATGACAAGAGGGGGATATTTTAAGAAGATAACTCCCCAATCTCTGCGAATGTCGGGAGATCATAAGCTTAAGGACGGCGACATTGTGGAGTACGCTGCCGAGGGCAGCAACCGAACCGAGCTGCTGTTCTTTACCGATAAATGCCAGGTGTATAAGTCAAGGGCAAGCGAATTCCCCGATACAAAGACCTCTGCAATGGGTGAATTTATCCCCGTTAAACTGGGCTTTGACCAGGACGAAAATGTTATCTCCATGATAACCACCAACGATTATTCGGGCTTCCTGTTCATGGTATTTGAAAACGGCAAATGCGCCAAGGTGCCCATGTCAGCCTTTGAAACAAAGACAAACCGCAAGAAGCTTATGAAAGCGTTTTCCGACAAATCAAGGCTTGTCAGAATGATGCAGATAGAGGATAACGCAAATATTCTCCTGCTTTCCGACAAGGGCAGGGCGGTTATATTCAACACCGCTCTGGTGCTGCCCAAATCCGCCCGTGACACCATAGGCGTTCAGTGTATGAACCTTAAAACGGGCGCCCGTGTGGATAAGGCGTGGGAGGTAAGCGACGAGAAGATAGATGAACTTTCAAAGTATGTAATGAAGTCTATTCCTGCAACGGGCTGCATTGCCAAGGACCTTGACGACCCGGATCAGATGAGCCTTTAATATTTGCAGGTATCTGAAATAATAATAAAATAAGTTGGGAGTGTGGAGAATGGATATTAAGCCCTCAAATGCAATGAAACATTTAAAGACCATATCCAAGCATAAATTACTGGTAATGGAGCATTGCTTTAAAGCGGGGATATACTGGCAGGGGATAACTCACGACCTTTCAAAATTCAGTCCCGAGGAATTTATAATAAGCTGCAAGCTGTATCAGGGCACACGCAGTCCCAACGAGGCGGAGCGGGAGGAAAAGGGCTACAGCACCGCATGGATGCACCATAAGGGCAGAAATAAACACCACTTTGAGTACTGGACGGACTATAACCCCTCAACCAAAATGCTTGAGCCTGTGAAAATGCCTCTTATTTATGTGATAGAGATGTTCTGCGACAGAGTGGCAGCCAGCAAGGTCTATATGGGGGATAGTTATACCGATTCATCCCCTTTGGAATATTTTGAGCGGGGACGCCCCAGGCGTTTGATACACCCGGACACTTCAAAGCTGCTTGAAAAGCTCCTTGTAATGCTTTCGGAGAAGGGTGAAGAATACACTTTTGCCTATATAAGGCGGCTTCTAAAAGAAGCGGTAACACATTAATAAAAAATCATGGCTCTTTGCAAAAAGCGAAGAGCCATGATTTTTAGTATTGCTTATATCCGACCCAAGGAATTCAGCGCTTCGGAAAAAAATCCGTAAAACCCGTTATATACAACGTCCGCACAGGTTTTTGGGGAATCGTAGTAATATTCCCCGTTGTCAATGCGCTTTGACAGCGAATCCAGCGGAAATCCGTTTACCCGCTTTTCATGAGGCTTTGCGGTTATGATAAATTTGTTTCCCCATAGGCTCTCCGACTGGCTCTTATAAATATGGTCACTGTCATATATAAAGCAGATCGCATTCTGATAGCCTGCAATAATATCGCCGTGAGTATTGGCAAGCCCGCCGTAATATTCTATCATTTCATCATCGGTGAGCCTTTTGCCGTTTACATTCCGCACATGAGTCATAGGGGAGTATTCGGGAAGATTATAGAAATAAAGTCCGCTGTCACAGGAAAATACGGGTATGCCGAAAGCCTTGTAATAAGCGTTAGCCTTTTCGCAGGCGTTTTCAAGCGGAGTGTTGCCGTCCTCCCTTGCCTCGGGTATTTCGTCCTGCATATCATTAAGGCTTATAAGCTGTATATCCAGTCCTGTAAGGCTTTTCTTCATGGTATCCAGCTTTGCGGGATTCGTAGTGCCATAGAGTATTTCCATTTTTATGCGCTCCTTTATTCCTCAAAATATCCCTTGCCCATGGCGTCTTTAAGCATTTCCTCCACATACTCCCAAAGCTCCTCCGAGCCGTTTTTTATGTGGCTGTTACGCTCATAGACCTGCTTGTATTTCACATTATGCTCACGCCAGCTTATGCCGCCTTTTGTAAAATTGAGCAGCATAGGCTGCATTCTGTCAAGTGCTGCCGCAAATTTAGATTCGGGAGTGTCCATGCGTTCAAATTCCTCCCACAGACCCCGATATTCCTCCTGTTGGTCGGAGGGAAGCAACCCGAAAAGCCTGTCCGCAGCCTTTTCCTCACGCTCCTGCTTTGTGGAATTGCCCGCTTCGTCATAGCAGTAGGTGTCTCCTGCGTCTATCTCAACAATATCGTGAATAAGCACCATTTTCATGACCTTCAGAACATCAAGCTTTTCATTGGAATGCTCCGCTAAAATCATTGCAAAAAGCGCCAGGTGAAAGGAATGCTCCGCGTCGTTTTCACGCCGCTTTAAGGGCACATTGTCGGGATAATCATTTCGTGAAGCGGCAGGGGATTCGTCTGCTATAATGTAGGTCTGTCTATAAAGGCTTTTCATTTTGTCAGCCTCCATGAGAAATTTTATTTGACATTCAAGTCTTTCCGAAATCATAAACAACTTCCTTTCAAATATATTTTTAGGTTTATTTACAAAGTCTTCCTCATTATGTAAAAATCGGGACATTCCCTGTACAGTTTAAATCCGAACTTTTCATAAAGCCTCACAGGACCGTGATACTGCCATATAAAATCCCTGTCTGTAAAAGGATAACCCTCCGCATAAGAAAATCCTTCTTTTGCGGCATCGGATAAAAATCTTTCCATCATTATCCCTGCAAGACCCTTACCTTGATATTCAGGGGCAATATCAATGCAGTAAAGAATTTTTACCCTGCCTTTTTCATCGTCCTCCGTACGAAATTCATTTTTTTCGCATACAGGCACATAATTCGTCTTGTCGCCCGCATTGCACCAACCTACTGCCCGCTCGCCGTCGTAAATGAGATAACCCGTCATTATCCTGTTTATAATAAGCTCTTCGGCTTTCTTACGGCGGTCAGCCCCGACAGTTATTTCACCCTCGTTTTTCAAATGACTTTCAAGGCAATAGC
>CAMWLD010000178.1 GCA_947175005.1 uncultured Ruminococcus sp.
GAAGGGCAGACGGACGATGCCACGGCATTGGTGCTGGACGGCGCAGAGCTGCAAAAGGCATGGGAGGACAAGCTCGAACCCGTGTTCCCCTGCAACATCAAGACCGAGAAAAAGGCTGTGCGCACCTTTAACTATACAGGCGGCAGCTCATTGCAGCACGCATCCTCCTTTGCAAAGCCCAAGGTGCTTATCCCCGTATTCCCAGGCACGAACTGCGAGCTGGATTCGGCGGCGGCATTTGAAAGAGCGGGAGCAGTGCCCGATGTACAGGTCATCAGAAACCTTACCCCCGCCGCTCTGGAGGACAGCGTAAAGGCATTTGAAAAAGCCGTGAAGAAATCCCAGATAATCATGATACCCGGAGGCTTCTCGGGGGGCGACGAGCCTGACGGTTCGGCAAAGTTCATTACGGCGTTTTTCCGCAATCCCCGTATAAGCGCAGCCGTTACCGAGCTGCTTGAAAATCGTGACGGGCTTATGCTGGGCATTTGCAACGGCTTCCAGGCGCTTCTGAAGCTGGGTCTGCTGCCTTACGGAAAGATCGTTGATATGCAGGACGATTCCCCCACACTTACTTTCAACAGCATTTCCAGACACCAGTCAATGATGGTAAATACACGCATTGCCTCCAATCTTTCGCCATGGCTCACGGGCAGCGCAGTGGGTGATGTTCACAGAATAGTTATCTCCCACGGCGAGGGACGGTTCATAGCCCCCGAAAAGCTTATCAAAGAAATGGCGGAAAAGGGACAGATCGCCACTCAGTATGTGAACCTTGAGGGCACACCCACTATGGACATACGCTTTAATCCCAACGGTTCATTTGACGCGATCGAGGGTATTACCTCCCCCGACGGCAGGATCTTCGGCAAAATGGGACACAGCGAGCGCATGGGCACAGACATATGCAAGAACGTCCCCGGCGAAAAGGATCAGAAGATATTTGAAAGCGGCGTAAACTATTTCAAATAATGTGAACATTTAAAGCATTCAACTTTAAACAAATCCACATCTGTATATTGACATTTTGAAACGGTTATTATGCAATCAAAATTGTCAATATTATGAAAAAGGAGATAATTTTATGGCAATGTATGCGTGTATATGTCCTAATTGCGGTTTAGTTTTACAATTAAGTGATACTAATCATAGAAGCGAGAAATGCGATTGTGGAGAGGCTAATTTTACTTCACTTGGCGTATATCCAGCAGATTATTACAAATTATCCGAGGATAAACAGCAACAGTTAATTCAAAAGACTTTGAACTTAACCGACCAACAATTCAAGGAGCAGAAAGAGATTTGGGAAAAAATAAGAGAGCCGATAAGAAAACGATACGAAGAGGAGCGCCAGGCAAGAGCACAACGCAATCGTGAGATAGAAATGCGCAATAGAGTTACCTGTCCCTACTGCAACTCGTTTGATGTATCCAAAATCAGCACTTTCAGCAGATCAGCATCTGTCAGCCTCTTTGGCTTGGCAAGCAATAAAATAGGTAAGCAGTGGCATTGTAACCATTGCAAGAGTGATTTTTAACTATGTGAAAGTACATATCACGGCAGCCTAAAATTAACTGCCACAAAAATTCACAACAAATAAGGAGCTTATTATGAGAATCAGATTTCATCTTCCGGATTTTTACAACTTCGCCTATTTAAACCTGGCGCTTATCGACATGACAAAGGAAAACCCCGAGTATTTCCGTGAGGGAGTGGAGATAGCCTCCGTCTACGGCTGTTTCCCGCCCTCTCCATGGAACGGAGGCAGGAATATAAACGGCTGCGCCAATGAAAAGGTAATGGAGGAGATACTCCATGAATTTAATTCCCGTGGCGTGCCCTGCCGTTTTACCCTTACAAATCCCCTGCTTGAAGAAAAGCACATGAGCGATAAATTTTCCAACACTATGCTAAAGCTGGCGGACAACGGCCTTAACGAGGCGATCGTCAACACGCAGGTCATGGAGGACTATATGCGGGAAAATTTCCCCAAATTCAAGCTCACCTCCTCCACCTGCAAGCAGATACGCACCATGGAGGGCGTTATCGCCGAGCTGGAAAAGGACTACAGCCTTGTGGTGCTGGACTACAACTGGAACAACAAATTCGATGAACTGGAAAAGATACCCGAAAAATACCGTAGCCGCATAGAGGTGCTGATAAACGCCTACTGCTTCCCTGACTGCAAGCGCAGGGGCGAGCATTACAGGTATCTGGGAGACCAGCAGATACGGAGGTCGACCATAAACGCCATGGGAAGTATGCCCGGGATAAGCGTGCAGTATGAGCAGTTTGAATGCCCCGCACTGGAAAAGACATTCCTTGAAACTCTTGAATATTCCACCCATGTTCCCCCCGAAAATGTTTTCGGGAAATACGCCGAAATGGGCTTTGAACACTTTAAAATTGAGGGTCGGGCTATGCACCCGCTGAACGTTATCGAAAGCTTTGTTTATTACATGGCAAAGCCCGAATACAAGGACTTGGTGCGGCTTAAACTGGGACTTATGTTCTTCAGGCAAAGATAATTTTATATGTCTTAAAGGGCAGCGGCTTTCTTGATCGGAAAGCCGCCCTATACTGCTTTTGAGCACTATATTGCAAGGAGCAATGTATATGTATATTTTAAAAGCCGAGGCAGCCTTTGATTCGGCGCATTTCCTGGCAGGGTATGAGGGCAAATGCAGGAATATCCACGGCCACAGGTGGAAAATAGAGGCGGAGATCGCCTCGGAAAAGCTTATAGCAAGCGGACAGCTTCGGGGTATGGTCACGGATTTCGGCGATATAAAGCGTGATCTTAAAGCTCTTGCGGACGAGTTTGACCATGCGCTGATCTATGAAAATGGCACTTTGCGCACTGCTACCGTCGCCGCACTGAAAGAGGAAAATTTTCATTTGATAGAAGTGGATTTCCGTCCCACTGCGGAAAATTTTGCGGAGTATTTTCATAACCGCCTGTCTCAAAAGGGCTACACCGTCAGCAGCGTGACAGTCTACGAGACCCCGAACAACAGCGCAACATTCATTGATTAATAAGGGAAACACTGATTAAATCGCTTTAAAAATATTTTACAAATGCCTATAGGTGGTGGCTTTTCCCCGCCGTAGGCGGGGAAAAGCTTTTAATCAGCAGCTCCATAAGGATGATACACTTGAAGTTTAAAACAGCCGAAAAATTTATAAGCCTTAACGGCGAAGGGCCGCTGGCGGGACAGCCTGCGGTGTTTATCCGCTTTGCAGGGTGCAACCTCCGCTGCGGCTACTGCGACACCGCATGGGCGCAGGAGTTTGACACGGGCGAGGATATGTCTCTTGAAGAGATAGTCCGCTATGTGCGGGAAAGCGGCGTGCGCAATGTGACCCTCACGGGGGGCGAGCCGCTGATGAGGGATAATATGGGCGAGCTCATCGCTGCGCTGCTTCGTATACCATGCCATGTGGAGATAGAGACCAACGGCAGTATGGATATTTCGGATATTGCAAAAATGTCTCCCCGTCCTGCGTTTACACTTGACTACAAGCTGCCCGGAAGCGGCATGGAAGGGGCTATGCTGACGTCAAATTATGAATATCTGCAAAGGGACGACGCCGTGAAATTCGTTGCGGGAAGCATGGACGACCTGCTGCGGGCGGAGGAGATAATTCATGGGTATAAACTGACCGAAAAATGCAGGGTGTATTTCAGCGTGGTTTTCGGGCAGTTGGAGCTAAGCAAAGCGGCGGAATTTATTATAAGTCATAAAATAAACGGCGCAGCCTTGCAGCTGCAAATGCACAAATACATATGGGACCCGAACAGGAGAGGAGTTTAAAGTGAAAACAGAAATAGACAAAGCCGCCATTGAGGCGCATATCAGAGGCATTCTTGAGGCGCTGGGGGACGACCCCGACCGTGAGGGTCTGGGAGAGACCCCTGCAAGAGTTGCACGGATGTACAGCGAGGTTTTCGAGGGAATGCGCTATACAAATAAGGAGATAGCCGAAATGTTCGGCAAGACCTTTGAGACGGAGTGGCAAGGCGAGGATTTTGTGCTGGTAAAGGACATAGAGACCTTTTCCTACTGCGAGCACCACATGGCGCTGATGTATAACATGAAAATTTCCGTGGCGTATATCCCGAACGGCAAGGTGCTGGGGCTGTCGAAAATAGCCCGCATAGCGGATATGGCGTGCAGGCGGCTGCAATTGCAGGAGCGGATAGGAGCGGACATTGCCGAAATTATGGCGCTTGCCTCGGGCAGCGGCGACGTGGCTGTTATAATAAGGGCAAACCACAGCTGCATGACCGCAAGGGGCATAAAAAAGCCCTCCGCAGAGACCTCAACGGTAACTCTGCGGGGGCGGTTCAAGGACGATACTGCGCTGCAAAACCGTCTTTTTATGCAGCTTCGGGACTGACAATGGTCAATCGCAGAGCAATAGCCCCACAATTGCCCCGCAACGACTGACGATCAACAACGGCTGACGGTCAACAACAGCTGACCATTTTATGCGTCAGTCATTATCCCATACGCCGAAATCGGTAGCGGGAAAATTCGCATATAAATAATTTGTTATGGATTCCTCGGCTGCCTCGGCGTTCACACCGATAATGAAATAAACATAATTACCGCAGCGGTTCACGATAGAAGCGTCTGCAAGCTCCTTGTCTGCGGGGTACCATGCGTCGGTCTCGATAGCCTTTGTGCGGCGGTCGTTCAAGGTCTCCCATGCGGTTTTTTCGTCAAGATCGCCGTCCCCCGCCTTGATTATGATGATCTCGCTCATCTGTGCGCTCATGGGGCACTGCATAACTATAAGCTGCTCAAAGCATTCGCTTGCGGGGTCGATAAGGAAATAATCCTTTAAGATCATTTCGTCGGTGACCTCCGCCATTACGGGCCATTCGCTTTCCGCAAGCACTGCGTCGATTATTGGCATAAGCGGATTTGCGGCTTCTTCCCCGGAATCGTCGGTATCGTCTGTTTCTCCGCTGTTATCGGGAACTCCGTTTGGGAAAAGCTCGTCAATGTCTATTTCCTCCTCGTCGCCGATAAGGTCGCCCTCGGTATCGACAGTCTCTTCGGGAGCTTCCTCCCCTGCTGTGATAAGAGACGAGGTCTCCTCGGGAACATTGTCCGCCTCATTGCCGCAGGCGGTGAACATTGTAACAGTCAAAATTGCCATTATTGCAGAAATTATCTTTAATTTATTCATAATAATTTTACTTCCTTTCTTTTGGAACGTTTGTCGGATGGCACATTAAACACAATCAAAACGGCGCAAAGCCATTGAAACAGACCTTACACCGTCTTGAAT
>CAMWLD010000179.1 GCA_947175005.1 uncultured Ruminococcus sp.
CGTTTATGTAGTAGACCCCACGGGGGCTTTTGGACTTTGGGCGTAATTTTTTGAGAAAATTTTCGTAAATCTTGTAAATTTCCTTTAATAATTCATTTAATATTTTCATAACAAGCACCTACCGATTTTAAATTGATTTGATGAACTTTATGTAAAATTTTGTTGACTTAGGTCGTTTGGAGAGAAATTTTCAGAAGTATAAAAACAACAGTGCAATTCACATATGCAGATCGCATTATCGGATTGTGAAATGCAGAGATTTGTCAAAGGATCTTCGGATTAAAGACAGCAAATTCGCAGTCTATAGGAGATACACCGAGGTAAACGTCCGCCGTGCGTATCTGCCCTGTTTCCTCGTTTTTTACGGCGACCTCGTCGGGGCGGCAAATGGGGATAAGGGCTGTACCCGAAACGGTCTTGCAGGGGATAATGCGCCATAAATGGCGCCGCCGTTTCGGGCATTGCAGCGTTTGCGTATATTGCCGTGGTTTTGAGGCGGCTGCGGCATTTTCAAAAAATTGATCGGGAGGCGGACTTTCGGGAATGTCCAGGAGGCCTGCTTCATCGGGAATGTTTCCGAAAATTTCCGAAAGAATGCCGCGGTTTACGATAATAACGGGCTTGCCGGTTATTATATCCCGCAGGCTGTTGCCTGTGTCCGCCAGTGCGCGGAAGCTTACGGTCTTGCTGCCGAGACGGGCGGTCACGGTATAGACCCCGCCTTTTTCGGAAACGTCCGCAGCCCGTTTATACAGCTGTATGACAGCGTATGCGCCTATGGTGGAGGCGATAAGCACGGGCATGGAAAAATTCCCGTAGATAACGCCGTTGCGGCTGACTATGACCCTGCCTCCCAAAAGTGAGGAGGCTGCGCTGCCAAGACCTGCGAAAATGAAGCTTGCCATAAAAAAGACGAAAAGCCGTTTGAAATATACGTTTCTCGATTCATAGCCGAATGCCGCAAGAACAACGGGGACAGCGGAAAAAAGCTTTACCGCCGCCAGTCCCAAAGACGGTATTTTCGGCAGGAATATCACCAATGAAAATAGACTGCCGAGGACGGCTGCGGCAATTCCCCGAAAGGCTTTCAGGCGGCTGTGAGTAATGATAGATGTGGATTTTATTAATAAAAAATCCACATAAATATTTGTGATAATTAAAATATCAACATATACATACAATTTTACAAGCTCCTTTTTATAAATGAACAGCCTTTTCACGGGCAGGGATATTCGCCGGAAATGGTTGGTCAAGGGATATGAGACCGCCCTATCCGAAATATTTCTTAATGAATGCGGAAAATGGAAAACAAGAGTGCATTTGCTGTGCTTGTTTTATTTCTTTAATTTAATTATAGCCTGTCTTTAAAATGTTTTTTGTCGAAATGAGGAGACGTTTTCGGGATTTTATTTTGCGGATATTCTCAAAAAATTCATAAATTAAATATGCTGCCGTTAAAAAATTAACAAATGTATATAGACATATTCACTAAAATGTGGTATAATAAATTTATTATTTAGCCGCAAGTCGGCGTTGCCATTCATGGCAGCCATAAATGGCAGCCATGAATGGCACCCCGCAGCGGCATTAGTGAAAGGACGGTTGCTATGGACTCGCTTTTAAAACTTTTGAAAACCAACGCCCGCCTGTCGGCGGCTGAACTGGCGGTTATGCTGGGCAGCACGGCTGAGGAGGTCAGCGCTAAGATCGCAGAGTATGAGCGGCAGGGGATAATCAAGGGCTACAGCGTTATTGTGGACGGGGAAAAGGCCGATAAGAACGCTGTTACGGCGTTTATCGAGGTAAAGGTGACCCCCAAGGCGGACTGCGGATTTGACGAGCTGGCGAGGAATATTATGGCTTATGATGAGGTGGACACGGTCACGCTGATGTCGGGGTCTTTCGACCTGGCGGTGACCTTGTCGGGGACGGATTACAAGGAGATCGCCCTTTTTGTGGCAAGGAGGCTTTCCACTATCGAGGGGGTAATTTCCACATCAACTCATTTCGTTTTAAAGCGCTACAAGGAGCAGGGCTTCTTTATTGCCGACGAGGCTGAGGACGAAAGGGGATTTGTTTCTCCGTGATGGATTATAACAAGCTTATTGCAAAAAAATGTATTGAAATGAAACCCTCGGGCATAAGAAAATTTTTTGACCTGGCTGCCCAAAGGGAGGGTGTTATTTCCTTGGGTGTGGGCGAACCCGATTTCCAGACCCCCTGGAATGTGCGTGAGGCGGCTATTACTGCGCTGGAAAAGGGAAAGACAAAGTACACTGCAAATTCGGGATTAGGTGAACTGCGCAGTGCTATTTCAAAATATATTAATCGAAAAATGGGCATAAGCTATGACCCCGACCATGAGGTGGTGGTAACGGTGGGAGGCTCGGAGGGCATTGATATAGCCATTCGTGCACTTATTGACCCAGGGGACGAGGTGCTTATTGTTGAGCCTTGCTTTGTGTGCTATTCGCCTATTGTCGACCTTTGCCACGGTGTGCCTGTGCCCATTGAAACAAAGGCGGAGGACGAATTCAGGCTGACGGCGGCGCAGCTTCGGGAAAAGATCACCGACAGGACAAAGCTGCTTATTCTGCCCTTCCCCAACAATCCCACGGGGGCGATAATGGAGCGGCGTGACCTGGAGGAAATTGCCGAGGTGCTTCGGGGGACGGACATTTTGGTGCTGTCGGATGAGATATACAGTGCGCTTACTTACAGCGGCGAGCATGTTTCCATAACGCAAATTGAGGGAATGTGGGAGCGCACCATACTTGTAAACGGCTTTTCCAAGGCATTTTCCATGACGGGCTGGCGTTTGGGATACATAGCTGCGCCAGAACCGCTTTGTGCGCAGATGCTCAAAATACACCAATATGCAATAATGTGCGCGCCCACCATGTCCCAGTATGCTGCCATTGAGGCGCTGGAAAACTGCGACGGAGAGGTTGAGAAAATGCGCCAAGAATATGATATGCGCAGGCGCTGGCTGGTAAAGGAGCTTAACGACATGGGGCTTAGCTGCTTTGAGCCCAAGGGTGCGTTTTATGTGTTCCCGTGCATACGTTCCACGGGGCTTGGCAATGAGGAATTTTGCGAGAGGCTGCTGGACAAGCACAATGTGGCGGTGGTTCCCGGAAATGCTTTCGGGGACTGCGGCGAGGGCTTTATACGTATTTCCTACGCCTATTCCCTCAAGCACCTTATGACGGCTGCGGAGCGTATGAGAGAATTCGTGGAGGAATGCAAAAACGGAAAATGTTAAGCCGATATGAATGTTTTGCCATTATCTTCATGGGAGGTTTTCTTTGAGGATAGTGGCAGGCGGTTGCATTGGCGGATTTTTTGGAAAATTCCTTGAGAGATCTGTATTGATTTGGTTGACAATTTTATATGATATTGCGGTTTGCAATATGACTAAGCAGAGAAATTTGCGGGGATTTTTACTTGACAGTTTTACACGGCTTATTTTCAAGCACAGTGCAAACGGTACTCGTTTATTGCCGGATTGATAGGGAAAGGCATACGGTTTATGAACACAATTTCGGGCTGTATGGCCGATATTGCCGATACGGCAATAAATATTAAAATAAAAATGTCGAAAATTCGACCGATAAAAGGATAAAACATAATGATAAGTGAAGAAGAATTGCTTGAGGCCGCTTCGGGAAGAAGCAGGAAAAATTATGAGTTCAACCGCCGCTGCAAGCAGCCCGAGGGGTATATAAACGGGCAGGGCTGCTGTGCGGTTTCGCAGTGCAGGATAGGTATGGGAAAGGTTTCGGGCTGCGGCTGCGGGGCTATTGCGGTATACAATGCATTGCTTTGCACGGGGCGAAGGGAAAGCTTTCCGCTGATCGTGCTGGGGCTGGAAAAATACGCTTTGAGGCTGGGCGGCTTGCTGGGGGTCAATCCCGGGAAAATGGAGAAGTTTTTTGCCGGGTGCAAGATTCCTGCTATGAAGGCGAAAGACTTTGAGGATTTTGTGAATGTAATGGCAGCGGTAAAGGTGGGGATCGTATGCTACTGGACGGCAAAGCCTTATCGCTCCATGCTGCACTTTGTTGCGGTGATAAACAGAGGCGACGGAAGCTATGCAGTGTGCAACAGGTACTCCAACCGCAAGACGGCTATGGCGATAAAGGGCATTGACGCGCTGTGCAGCGAGGATAGGTTTGTGTGCGGGTTCTTTATGAACTAGATTGGCGTGTCGGGCTTGTTGCGCAGGGGGATTTGACGGGAACTGTTCGTCATAACTTTATGCTGAAGCCGGCACTTTGGACAGGGCGGTGAATGAAATTGCGCTGTGCTGTTATGGCGGATTTGCGATTTGCAAGGATATGGGAGCGTTGTTTAAAACAGACGCTTTGTGCAGCAGCGGCGAGCGGTCGGAGATACGGTGAGATCGGAGTTTAAGGAGTGTGGGCAATGGGCTGCGAAAAGGTATGCTTAAAGGGATATGCTAAGATCAACCTTTATTTGGACGTTGTGGGGGGACATACTTCCGGGAAGCATTTGCTGCAAACGGTCATGCACACGGTTTCTCTTTACGATATGGTATCGGTGGCGGCAGCAGATAAAATTGCGCTGCGCTGTTACGGTGATTTTTCTGTACCCGAGGATAGCAGCAACATTGCTTACAGGTGCGCCGAGGCTTTTTTTCGTGAAACGGGCGTTAAAGGCGGGGCAGCCATTGAGATAGAAAAGCACATTCCCACGCAGGCGGGGCTGGGAGGCGGCAGCGCTGACGGTGCTGCGGTGCTGCGGGGACTGAATATGCTTTACGGCTGCGGTCTTTCGGCAGATGAACTTTGCGGGATAGGTGCGGGGGTCGGGGCAGACATTCCTTTTTGCACAGTGGGAGGCTGCGGTCACTGCACGGGATTTGGGGAGATCATTGAGCCGTTGCCTGTGATGAATGGCTGCATAGTGCTTGCCAAGGGGAGTGGGGGGATATCCACGGCGGAGGCTTACGGGAAAATTGACGTGCTTCTTGAGGGGGGCGGCTGCACCGATTGCACAGACTGCGTCGAGCGGGATAGGTCGGGGAACGGCGATATTTCGGGGAAAAGCGGAGTTGTCAAGAGTAGGTTTAGGGAGGATATCCGGGGGATATTCGGTCGGGGAGGAAAGGTTTTGTCGGCAGCGGGGGAGTGTTACAATATTTTTGAGCAGGTGACGGAAAATGCCGATGTTTCCCTGATGTTAGCGGTCATGGGGGATATGGGGGCTGCGGCTGCTATCATTACGGGCAGCGTTTCGGCGGTTTTCGGA
>CAMWLD010000180.1 GCA_947175005.1 uncultured Ruminococcus sp.
TTAATAATTAATAGTTAATAATTAATAATGAGTTTTGGGTTTGCACAAAGAAAAATAAAATAATGTGCAGTAAATTTGTAAAAAATATTTTTGCATAAAGCTATTGACAAGAGGAGAAAAATATGTTATAATTATCATAGAGAAAATACATAATGCTTAGCGCACAAGAAGCATAGATAATAATTATTAATTATTAATTATTAATTATTAATTGCTTGTAGTGGTTCTGCATTTGTGCTGCGTCCTCCGTCTGCGTGCCCGAGCTTTCGCAGATTATGGTGGGGGACCAGCCCCGACGGTAAATTTCCTCCAAAAGCGGCTCATAATCGGGACCGAAGCCATTGTTATTTTCAAAGGTAAGGTGACGCTTTTCGCCTCCCGGGACGGTGAATTCTATTTTTGAAAAATGGCTGTGGAAAACACTTGCTCTGTCCTGCCCGAGGCCGTTTTCCATAAGATCGAGCATTTTGGCGTAGTCCTCTTTGCACGTTATCCCGCCGAAGGTGCGGGCGTTAAGGTGACCGAAATCCACCGTGGGGAGAAAGCTGTCGTCCACCTTGCATATCTCGATCACTTCTTCCAAGGTTCCCAGCTGATTTACCTTGCCCATGGTTTCCGGGCAGCAGATGATATCGGAAAGTCCCGCCTCGTCAAGGGCTTTTTTTGCTCGCTTCATGGTATCCTTTGCAAGCCGGAGAGCCTCTTCACGGGAGATCTTGGCGCATGAACCGCTGTGTATGACTATCCTCTGCGCACCCATTGCCTTGGCGGCTTTGGCGGATTCGAGAATGTAGTTAATGGAATTCAGCCGTTTTTCCTCGTCCGTTCCCGAAAGGGAGATGAAATAGGGGGCGTGGAGTGAAAGGGTCATGTTTGCATTTTTGAAAGCAGCGCCTATTTCCTCCGCTGCCTTTTGGGAGATCCTTACTCCCTGACCGCATTGGTATTCCAAATGAGTGAGACCGAATTTTGATAAGTATTCGGGCATTTGAACAGATTTTTTATAGCCCATGGTTTTAAAGCTGTCTCCGCTTCCTGCGGGGCCGAATGTTGCCGACATGAAAACACATCCTTATATTTTAATTTTGAAGCAAAGCGCATACACTTTGTCTGTCAATCAGAAAGCTCAAGGGCTTTTATGAGCAATTTCCTGAAATCTCCTTTTTCAAGGCTGTTTACAGGCGCAGCGGATTGTTGTAAAGATCCGCAAAATAGGCAATTCCGAACATAACATTCAAGACGTATATTATCAAAGGAACAGTTACAGACTTATCCTTCCCAAACAGCGGCTTTATCCAGTCGACCGCCGTAAAGCAGAAAACTATAGTTAGACCCGTAAGAAAACCCCACCCGAAATTGCCGTCTATCATTCTGCTTCCCTGTTCATACAATATAGCATATTCGTATGCCCCGCAGCCAAAGGACAGCCATGCAAAGCCCAATGCAAGCTTGTTATTTATGCACTTTCGGGAAAATAAGAGATACGCCAAGGGGAATGTGCAGCCTATAAGAAACGAAATGGGTATATTTTGAGTATTCATTCGCCATACTGTAAAAAATCCAAGCGCAATGCCTCCGTCACTTGCAGTGCTTGAAGAAAAAAAGGCATTCAAAAAAATAATTATGCAGTATAATACCGCCGGGACGCAGCTAAGGATATACCGGGCGGCAAATGCCAGGTTCTTTCCCTTAGATTTTATAAACATAAAAGTAAGCATTAAACCCGCCGCAGGTATAAATATCTGAATGAATGAGGGCTTTGCCGCCGTGCTGAGAAGTAAATACACCCCCGACCGCACAAAATCCGAGGTTTGCAGCTTCTTCCCGTTTTCATGCTTTTCCACAAGTCTTATAAACAAATATGTGCATATCAGAGCGAAAGGATAGCTGCTGACTATAGTGGGATTATGCCATATATTCGGCGTCCCCTGTCCGTTATGCCGGAATAAGCTGTACCAGGGAATGTAAAAGGGCTGCAAAAACATAAAGGAGAATGCCAGAAGGTCAATATATTTTATATATTTCAAAGTTGCTTCCTTGTTGAAAGACACCATAAGCTTTCTTATAATGCAGTATTCGGCGGTGTAAAAGCCTGCGGATACAATTCCTGTGCAGTACGGCGCGGGAATAAACAGCATTTTGTTCGTAAGATTCACCAAAATATGCCATATAGGATATGACATTTTAGTAAGAGAGATTTTCAGACTGCGCCAGTCAAAATCATCCAGCGCAGTCGCCGCGTGAAACGAGTAATCATAAGGTTCTTTGAGCATCAGTTCATACATTATAAAAAAAAGCACTGCACAGCAAATTATATGTAACGGGTCAAAGGGTATCTCTGTATCAAAAACCTTGAATATTTTTTTTAGTTCTGCTCCGAACTTCGTTCTCAGAATTGCCGTTGCCGCAGCGTAAAAACAACATGTATACAAAGCCATTCGCACACCGAATGCCGCAGGGAAACGGTCATAATCGCAAAAAACAGTCACCGCATTAAAGGTGCGCAGCAAAGCAAACGCATAGCCGAGCACAAGGCTCGCAGCCAAAAAAATCAGCTGTTCGACAACCGTTTTTTTGCTTAGCGGCTTTTTCAGAATATTGTTCATAATGATCCTCCAACATAATATTATCTTTAAGGAAACGCTTATCAAATCATTTTAGTTTATAAATGGCTATGGGAGCGGCTTTTCCTCCGCCGCAGGCGAAGAAAAAGCCTTTGATCGGCAGTTCCCTAAAAAAAGATACTGTTCCCCTTATCCTTTCCAATGTCGTCCTGTTTTTCCGAAAGCTCCCTGGCTTTGAGAAAATTTTCCTTTTTCCGCCTGTAATTTATAAAAGTAAGTATCACCGAAAACATTGCCGCTCCTGTAATAATGCACAGCGTGCCCGTATTCAGCGACAGCTTTTCATGCAAATACCAAAGCGCCGCCGCCGCCGCCGCAAGAACAGCGGCAGCACCGGCAAGCATATAATTTTTTCTTAGCTTAGGTTCATAGGGTTCATGTAATTTCATAATATAAAAAACCTTTTCATAAAGAGAATAGTTCACTGCGCAGCCTTTTCCCGTTTCTTGCCCTTTGCTTTCCCGGTCCCCATGGAGAATGACATGGTAAACAGTCTGTCCGTGGTGAACATTCTGACCGCCAGGTACATACAAATCAAAAAGAATATCAGCTGATAAACAAGCCCGCCCCAGAATATCCCCATATGCCCGAACATTATATTGTTAAGGGCTGTATAAGTATGAGTGAACGGGATAAGGTACATTACCAGCTTCGGCACGGGAGAAAGACTGTTCACGTCCGCAAACATGGTAAGGAAAAAGGGTATCATTGTCATCATCATAACAGGCAGCGTAAGGGTCTGAACGCTTTTTACATCCGTTGCCATTGCACCCAGTATCAGCGATATGGACAGCCCTATGGCAATTGTCAGAAAGAGCTGAACCCCGAACAGCACAATATCCCCTGCGGACAATGACATACCCAGCTGTGAAAGCGCTGCCGCCTGTGAGATACCGTCCGCAGACGTTTCCGCCGCAGACAGATCTGCCATTTCCGACTGCACTGCGCTGCCTATCATTCCCTGAATGTAGAAAAGCATTCCCACTATCATGGCTGCCGCATTCAACAGAGCCACCACCAGCGCCGCCAAAAGCTTTGCCATAAGCACCGAAAGCCTTGACACGGGAGCGCTCAGGAGAGTTTCGAGGGTCTTGTCTATCTTTTCCGTGGAGATCGCCGTCATTATCATCTGCGCCGCCATCATTACCAAAAAGAACACTGCCATGGGCGCTATCATGGACTGGGTCATAAGCACCGACTGGAGCATATTCGCCGAGAATTCCACCGTGTTCCCGTTTGCCTCCGTATACTCCGCATAGATCATCGGCTCGTCAAGCAAAGCCAGTTCCTCTTCGGAAAGTCCCATTCGTTCGGTCCTTGTGTACTCGTCCACATAGCTGTAGATCGCATTCACCAGCGAAGATGCGGAAAGGCTGCTCATAGTGGAGGAAAGACCGCCGCCGTTTACAAGGCTCACGCATTGGAGCGCGACCTTTTCTCCGCCATTTTCAATGCTGCTGCCGAACCCCTCGGGGATTATCACCAGGCTTTTTAGTCCCAGCTCGTCAAGGCTGCCCTCATCGGTTATCATAACAGGGTCTGCGCCGTATTCGGGCAGCGCCGCCAGCATTTTCTCCGTAAATTCCGAATTATCGAGATTTCGTATATTAACAGTGGAATTGTTGATAGCCTCGTCCATTACGCCCCCCATAAACTGCCCCAGAACTATAAACAGCAAGCAGGTGAATATTATGGAGAATATCGCCTGGGGCGACAATAATTCCTTGATCTCCTTTTTAAACAGATTGCCCAGCTTCATTCCCCTGCACCGTCCTTTCAAAAACTTCCTCTAAATTCGCCGCATTGAACTTGGATTTAAGCTCGTCAATAGTTCCCACGGCCATAAGCTGCCCGTGCGCCATTATGCCCACTCTGTCGGAAACATACTCTATTTCCAGCATATTGTGGGAGGAAAGCAGGAAGCTCATGCCCTCCTCCTTGGCAAGCTTTTTTATGGTCTTGCGTATGTCCAGCGCATTTATAACGTCAAGCCCCGAGGTAGCCTCGTCCATTATGGCAAGCTTGGGTCTTGTCATTACCGCTCTTGACAAAAGCAGCTTTCTTATCATTCCCCTTGAATATCCCCCTATCTTTTCCTCCAGCCTGTCTCCCAGGCCGCACATTTCCACGCCCCTGCGGACGTACTTTTCTATTGTATCATTATCCGTGGAAAAAAGCCCCGCCATAAAATAAAGATAGTCTATCCCTTTCATGCTCTTGTAAGCCCCTGCCTCATCGGGCAGATAGGTAATGCATTCCCGCACCTTGTCGGGTTCTTTTACAACGCTGTGACCGTCCACAAAAGCGTCCCCGTCCGTGGGGGTTATCAGTGTGGAGATCATTCTTATAGTGGTGGTTTTCCCTGCTCCGTTAGGGCCTATAAGGGCGAATATTTCCCCCTCGCCTACCGTGAAGTTCACATTATCCGCTGCCAATATGCCTTTTTTGTAGCTTTTCGACAGCCCCTCAACTTTTAAAACCTCGTTCACATTCTCCCTCTTTTCGGTTTACTTTATTTAATTATAACATTTCCCCCGATATATTTCAAGAGCTTATGGGAATTTTAATTAAATTCCCCAAAATTTTAATGAAATCATGTGCAATCCAAATAAAATATTGACTTTTGAGTATAAATGCGGTATAATTA
>CAMWLD010000181.1 GCA_947175005.1 uncultured Ruminococcus sp.
CACCATTCCGACATCTGTCCCCATGCTTCATTTTCGGGATCAACACAATCTACAGCGAAGCAAACAACCTTTTCATCCCTATGTTCTTCAATTTTAACAATAGCAGTTTCATTCACGATCATCTCATCTTCTTTTATACGAATTTGAAAATTCAGTTTGGGAAAACAGACAGTAAGACCCTCTTTTCTGATCTTACTTGGAGTAATCCCTGTAAAATTCCGCATCGCGCGTGAAAATGCCGCTTCCGAACTATAACCGTACTTCATAGCAATATCAATGACCCTGTGTTCGGTATCCGTTAATTCTCTTATCGCATATTGAAGCTTGCGTTTTCTGATATATTCATCTAATGTCATACCTGCAATTAATAAAAAGAAACGTTGATAAGTTGACTTAGACATTCCGGCTATTCTGGCAGCCCTTTCATAATCAATATCCTCAAACAGATCATCTTCTATATATGCAATTGACAGATTAAGCCCTTCAATGTAATCCATATTATCCGCCTCCTGCAATAATTATATCCCATCTATTCATAAAATACTTTGCAGTAAACGTCATTTGCTGCATATTATTGTATTCGTTGTAATACCCTGCTTTAATTTGTATCCATATGGCAATGATATGATTATTTTGAACATTTAACGGATAATAATGTTTTTATGTCGTCAAAATACTCCTTGCTTGTAACACGGTAATGAATCCACCCGCCGTCACTGCAAGGATACTTGTTGTCTATACATTCCTGCGTATATTTTTGAAGCTTGTCATAAACGGATTTATATTGCTTATCCGATAATTTCATCATAACAGTGAATGCATTGTTTTCGGCAAAAACATTGCATATAAGCTTGTTTTTCTTCTTATGAGAAACTCCCCAGCCATATTTATTACCGTAAGGGAAAACAATTTTTTGCTCTGTATCAAAGGCAGATGTCAGCCATTCATTAAGTAAAGAAAATCTTTCTGAATTATCACCGCAGAATTTTATCATTTCTTCCGGGGTAGGTGTTTCTTGTTTATTGAGCATTCTTTCGTACATAATAAATACCTCCGTGTAATAATTATTATTTCTCTTTATAAGCTCGGCAATCATGTGTCGGACTTGATATTAACATCAAGCTTGGAGTATGGAATTTCAATGCCCTTTTCATCAAAAGCAGTCTTGACCTGCTCAATAAGATCGAAATGCACTGTCCAGTAATCGGCGGTTTTCGTCCAGACGCGGGCAGTTATAATAACCGCACTTTCCGCCAGCTCCGAGACCCGCACAAAGCAGCCCTCATCCTGTAAAATAAGCTCATGCGCCCCTATGACCTCTTTTACCGTTTCAATGGCAGCCTTGAAATCGCTTTCATAGGAAATGCCGAAGGTAAGGTCAACACGCCGCTTTTCCTCACGGCTGAAATTGGTGATAGTCCCCCCAGCAACCATGCCGTTGGGAATGAAAATGACCTTATTGTCATTGGTTTTAAGTGCAGTGGAGAGAATTTTTATTTCCTCAACAATCCCCTCAATGCCGCTTGCTATAATGTAATCCCCCTTGGAAAAGGGCTTGGTGAACAGGATAATAAATCCCCCCGCCACGTTTGAAAGGCTGTTTTGCAATGCAAGACCAATGGCAACCCCCGCCGTGCCTATTACCGTAACAATGCTTGTCATAGGAATCCCCAGCGCCGACAGGGCAATGACGATAACAAAGGCGGACAGAGTAATGTTAAGCAGGGACATTAAAAAGCCCCGTGCAGTCTCTTCTATCCTTGTGCGCCCCATGGCCTTGTCAATAAGCTTAACGGCTATTTTTACGGCAATTTTACCCACAATGTACAATATCACCGCAAAGATCACCGTAGGCAGAAAGCCAACGAGTGTGTCACCGAAGTTTTGCAGCATTGTTTTGCTAACATTCCCTCTTGCCACAGCCTCCGCCATATGCGCCGCTTCCTCGGCAATTTCGGGCGCTCCCGATTCCGCCGCCAATGTAAGAATTTCTTTCATATTATCACTTGCCTTTCGGTTTAATGTTAATATTATAGCATACTTCTTGGAATCTTGCAAGTACAGTTCTAAGTCTTTTTTAAATAATCACTATATTTACAGTAACTGTATAAATGTATATTGCCAAAATGCAAAAAAAGCGGTATAATATAAAGGAAGAAATTTTAGAGAGGTGAATATATGTCTGTCAAAAGTCTATCCATAAGAATTGGTGAAGAAATGCTTGCTAAGCTGCATTACATAGCTGATTACGAAGAACGCTCCGCCAACGGTCAAGTCATTATTTTAATAAGAAAATGCATAGATGAATTTGAGAAAGAACATGGTGAGATTACCTATGGAAACGTGCAGCAAAAACAATTAGCAGATGATTTACATAATTCATAAAAAATGCCCAAATTATAATAGTAAATTTGTGCGATACAGAGACGAAGCCGAAAAGCTTGATCTTGATATTCTTGCACGTATCTGCTATGTACTTGAATGCACTCCCTCGTATATTCTCGAATACAGCGGAGAAGAGAACAAATAAAAAGCGAACACCTTTCCAGGTGCTCGCTTTTTTATATAATGACAGCAGTTTCACATCATAAATTCCCCGCTCAAAAAATAGATCATATCGGGCATTCCGCCGCCGAAAATTTCCGCCGCCATAGCGGGAATGACCAGCAGAAAAGCGGATATCCCCATAGCCGACCCCGTGTCCGGGGAAAACCTGCTGATAAGAGTGCATATCCCTCCCGCAGCACAGCCCGCAATGCCCCTCACTGCAAACAGCAGGATAATGTAGCCCCGCAGCGGCATATACAGCGGAAAATCCCGCATACATTCCAGACTTTGCAGCGGCGCAGATATATCATTGTATCCCAGCAGTCCGCCTATCTGCCAAAGCTGAATAAGGTGCAGCCCCGAACAGGTTATAAAGCAGATTATCAAAACCGAAATAAGCTTTGCAGCGTCGGTCGTCCGCCGCCCCTTGTATGCACTGTGAATGACCGTCCCCATGCCGTTCTGCCTGTCGTAAGCATACACCCCCGACACAGCCGCAATGACCCCGATCAGAGCGTATAAGCATACCCGCCGCAGCGTGCCCATATCCTTTTTGAATAAAAGCTCGTATGCATAAGGCTTTATAAGCCAAACCTCCCGCCCGCTGCTCCTGCTGTACTGCAGCCCGTCCTCGGCGTTTGCCTGTACAGGCAGCAGACCCTCCAGCTGCTTTGTGTATTCCTCCAGCTGCATAATAAGTCGCCCCAGAAGATCATTGTCGGGGTTTTCTTTGCTCATGCAGTTTTCTATCTGCTTGTTTGTCCGCTCAATGTTCCACTCAAGCCGCTCACGGTTCTTGGCAATGTTATCAATCATTTCCTCGGTAATAATCCCCTCAAATTTCCCGTACCATTCCGATTCATAAGGGTTTACGGGGTAAACATAGTCATACTTTTTTGCACTGTTCAGGGTCAGCAGCAGCGCCGCCCCAAGAAAAATTATCCCCCTGCCGTTAATGAGGATTTTCCGAAGCTCCCAGCCGAAAACCGTCCTGTTTACTTTTATTCTTTCACCACCAAGCCTTGCAAACCTTTCGCTTATTCCCTCCAGTATCCCCCGTGAAACAGGCTGCATTTTCCCATGAATGACCATAAGCGCAGTGCACAGCAGCATGGTCACCGCCGCCATGGCGATCATCAAACAGTCAAGCGCTCCCGCCGCACTGCCGCCCATGTTAATGAACCTGCAAGCGGAAAATATTTCTTTCAAATCAAACGCCGCAAAAATATTGATATATTTAAGCCCATTCATTCGGGAAACGGGAATAAGCAGTTTATACAGCAGCATTTGCGCCGCCCCTATGATTCCCGCCGCCCCGAAAGCCGCCGCCGTGCGAAAAACACTTGTCAGCAGATAAAATACCAGCCCCGCCGTAAACGCCGCCCATATCTTCACACCGAAGCTTATCAGCAGAAATTCCCCTATAGTCACCCTGTAGGGGCATTCCATAAATTCGGGCAGCGACTGAACAGCCCTGCTAAGATCGCATTTCTCGAAAGCCATGACCGTCCCGAGAAAATTCCCCCCGTATAAAAGTACCCCTCCCAAAACCGCCGACAGCCCCAAAATAATTATTCGTACAGCGCACAGCCTCCCCCTGCCGTAAGCCGTTGCACGCACCATATTAACCAACCCTTTTCGCCTCTCAGCCTGAAACCCTATGGCAACCGCCGCTAAAAAAGCCGTCAGCAGAATATCGCTCAAACCGAAATTTATCAGCAATACCACCCCGAAATTATCGCCGCTTTTGAGGTGCAGTCCCGTAAGACCGCTGTACTTTTCGGCAGCCTTTGCCATAGATTCCGCTCCGAATCCGTTCTCCCTATACATGGGCAGTGCGCTCAGCTGCTTTGCGTTTTCCTCCGTCCGCCTTAAAAAATCGGGATAAGATGAAATGTAGCTCTCCAACTCTTCCCCCGTCAAGGTCACATCCCTGTCCCTGTACCCCGCGCAGGAAATAAGGAACATTCCCAAATTCAGCACTACCAAAATAATAATTATAGGTATCTTCCCGCAGTAAACCCGCCTTATCTCATTCATTTCCGCCCCTCCCCGTAATAAAGATAAACGTCCTCCAGCGTAATATCGGTCACAGGCGAGAATTCCTCGGGCAGATCGTCCGCCGCCGCACGGAAAATGAAACCGTCCTTTCGTCTGATAGTCTGCCCCTTGCCGAATTTTTCACGCAGCCGCTCCGCATCCTCAAAGCTGCCCTTATATTCTCCCACCTTGCCGCTTATTTCCTCCATAAGCCCGCCCGGCGTGTCAAACCGCAGCACAGAGCCTCTCCGTAGCAGTATCACCCTGTCCGCAATGCACTCAATATCGTCCACCACGTGAGTTGCAAGAATAACCGTCCTGTCGCTTCCCAGACTTGCAATGTGATTCCGCAGACGTATTCTCTCTTCGGGGTCAAGCCCCGCCGTCGGCTCATCAAGTATAAGTATCTCCGGGTCGTCCAGCATTGCCGCCGCTAAAAGTGTCCTCTGCCGCATTCCCCCCGAAAACGACCCCAGCTTCTTGTGGCTGACCTTTAAAAGCCCCACCAACTCTAAAAGCTCGCCCGACTGCCTTTTTATCTCCCGCCCTTTCATTCCTTTAAGCGCACCTATGTACCGCATGAACTGCCCCGCCGTAAAGTCCTCGTAAATCCCCTGAAGCTGCGGCGTGTACCCCACCTTTCTTCGGTACTCCGCCCCCATT
>CAMWLD010000182.1 GCA_947175005.1 uncultured Ruminococcus sp.
TCAAAGAAGCTAACAAGAAAATCGAGGAAACGGTGGTAGGCGCATACAAGGCTGTGGAAAGCGGCGTTGTAGGTACGTACAAAAAAGTTGAGGACGGCGTTGTGGGGACATACAAAAAGGTGGAGGATAAATTTGTGGAAAGCTTTCTTGCAAAGGACGGCGAGACTGCCGAGGAAGCAAAAGAACGGATTAAATCCGAACAGAAACAAGATAACAGGGCAGTTCACACGAGTGCGGAAATAAGCAAAAATATTGCCGAAGCAAACAAACAGATCAGCTCGGACATTGCCAAAGCAAGCGTTGAAAGAAGCAAAAATGCAGGCAAAGTTTAAAAGTTATAGGGAATCCCCTAAGTTTCAATGTATTTGGAGTGCACAAAATTAAGTAAAGGAGCTCAGAAACATGATAACTAAAGCGGCGGCGGGAAACTTCCGCCGCTTTGTAAAATTTCTGTGAACCGCCCAAATTTAACAATACTTTAACATCAGTATGCTATAATTAGCCAAACTCTTTTAATCGGAGGGACGGCTATGTTTAAAATATTGGTTGTTGAGGACGACAAAGACCTTAACAAAACCATCTGCGCATACCTTAACGGCAACGGCTGCGAGGCGGTAGGGTGCTTTGACGGAAACGAGGGGTACAATGCCCTTTACGGAAATGTGTTTGACCTTATTATTTCCGATATTATGATGCCCGGGGTGGACGGGTTTGAGTTTGCGGAAAATGTGCGTGCGCTCGACCGTGAGATTCCCATTCTGTTTATGACCGCAAGAGATGACATAGGCTCAAAGCAGCGGGGCTATCGGCTGGGGATAGACGATTACATGGTAAAGCCTGTTGACCCGGAAGAACTGCTCCTTAAAATAGGTGCGCTGATGAGGCGGGCGAAAATTGCAAGCGAAAAGGAAATAAGGATAGGGGATTTTACTCTCAATGCAGAGGAACGGTCGGCAATGCTGGGGGACGAGGAAATAACCCTTACCGTCCGTGAATTCAACCTGTTATATAAGCTTCTTTCGTATCCGAAAAAGACCTTTACACGTTCGCAGCTGATGAATGAATTCTGGGATCCCGACAGCGAATCGGGGCTGCGGACGGTGGACGTTTATATGAGAAAGCTCAGGGAAAAATTATCCCGCTGCACAGGTTTTGAAATAGTCACCGTTCATGGGCTGGGCTACAAGGCGGTGCTCAAATGAATGAGAAAAAAACGTCCGGATTTCTGCGGGGACTTATGCGGTTTGCAATGTTTACGGGGGCGATCTCCTTTGCGGTCACCTGTTCGTTTTTGCTGTTTTTGCAGTCAATGGAGCTGGAAAGAGAGCTGCTGGAACGGAACGCCAAGGCAACGTTTCTTAATATTGTGCTGCTCACGGTGATTTTTTTCACAATTGATATTGTTTACAGAAAATATACCGTGGAAAGACCTGTGAAAAATATAATCAAGGCTCTGGACAGAATAACCAAGGGGGATTTTTCCGTGCGTATTCCCCGTTCAAAGGGCGGCGAGGGCTTTGAGATAATTGCGGACAGGATCAACATTATGACCGAAGAACTGGGAAGTGTTGAGACCCTGCGGACGGATTTTATCGCCAATGTTTCCCATGAGCTGAAAACCCCTCTGTCGGTCATGAACAATTACGGTATGCTGCTGCAAAACCCCGACCTGCCCGAATCCGAAAGGCTGCAATATGCCAAGGAGGTAACGGCGGCTTCGAGGAATTTATCCAATTTAATAACAAATATCCTGCGACTGAATAAGCTGGAAAATCAGCAGATATTTCCCGAGAGCCGTCCTTATAATTTAAGTGAGCAGCTTTGCGAATGTCTTTTGAATTTCGAGGACGTCTGGGAGAAGAAAAAGCTTGATATAGACACGGATATTGAAGACGATGTTATAATAAATGCCGACGCCGAAATGCTTTCCTTAGTGTGGAACAATCTTTTTTCAAATGCGGTGAAATTTACCGATGATAACGGGAAAATATATGTTTCACTGAAAAGGGAAAAGGGCTGTGCAAAGGTCACGGTAGCGGACACGGGCTGCGGTATGTCCCCCGAAACGGGCAGGCATATTTTTGAAAAATTCTATCAGGGGGATACATCTCATCAGACAAAGGGAAACGGTCTCGGACTTGCTCTGGTGAAAAGAGTTGCGGATATAACAGGGGCGGATATTTCCGTACAAAGCGAGCCGGGAAAGGGTAGTACATTTACGGTAAAATTAGGGTGTGATGAAAATGAATGGGTTTAAAAACGGACTTAACAAAATACTTTTTCCGCCTGTATGGGTAATTGTTTTATGCTCTGTTATCGGTTTTCCCGGGGTCATAATAGCCTTGATATTTCTGGAGAGCACAAACCCCATTTCCTATTTTTTCTATGTGCTGTCCGCTTATGCGCTTACGCTTGTATGCGCAAATTTTCCGAGGGCTAAAAGGCGGTGCTATGAGCTTATTCACGGAGATGAACTTAAAGCTGTGGTGGCTTTCCGCAGATTTATGTACAGTCACAAGTACACGGCTTTGTATATGGACGATATTGAATTCCGTGCAAAGACGGCGCTGTACAGCGGGCTTGCGGTCAATATGTTCTATGCGGTCTTTAAATGTGCGACGGGGGTATTGTTCCGCTCGGCGTGGCTGTGGGCGATAGGGATATATTATGCGGTGCTGGGAATTATCAGAGTTGTTCTGCTGCGGAGCGTGAACATCAGCGGCAGAAAAGAGCAGGAAAGAGAAAAGCTGATACACGATTACAAAAGCGCACGGCTTTGCGGGATACTCATGTTTGTTCTGAACGGTACAATGACGGGAATGACCGTACAGATGATATGGCAGAACAGAAGCTACGAATACAAGGGATATATTATTTACATATCCGCTCTTTACGCATTTTACAGCCTTATAACGGCGATAGTGAATGTGGTGAAGTTTGCGAAGATAAAAAGTCCCATATTGTCGGCGGCGAAAATTCTTGCGCTGGCTGGTGCGCTTATGTCCATGTTCGCCCTGCAAACGGCTATGTTTTCGTCATTCGGCGGCGGAGAGGAATTGCAGCAGCTGATGAACACTATTACGGGCGGGGCGGTTTGTCTTATTGTTATGGGTATGGCGGTATTTATGATACTGCGGGCAAACAGCAAGCTGAAAAAAATATTGCAGGAAAATTGATGAGAGGTTCATGAACGGTCGAATGCCGCAGCGTTTGAGTGTTAATAAGGAGTGATTTTTATGGATAAAAGTGAAAAATTTGAGTACACCTATTCCCCGAAGCAGCAAACAGAGCTGGAGAATATCCGCAGGAAATATTCGGGCGACCCGGAGGAAACGAAAATGGAAAGGCTGAGAAGGCTTGACAAAAGCGTTACCCGACCCGCAAATGTGATCGCTATTTCATTGGGGATAGTCGGCACGCTTACTATGGGCGTCGGAATGTGCTGCGTTCTGGAGTGGGACATATTTGTGCCTGGGATAATCATAGGCGTTATCGGAATGGCGGTTATGGGGATAGCTTACCCTGTTTTTAAGGCCGTTACTGCCCTGCGTAAAAAGAAAATTGCTCCCGAGATACTGCGGCTTGCGGAGGAGATCGAACAGGAAAGCTTTTTCGGGAGGGCGGAATGAGCCTCGGAAAAACTTTTTAAAGGAGCAGTAAAAAAATGAGAAAGAAAATCATTACCTATGATAAAAACGGACAGCAGGTGGAAAAGGAAGTTTTCAATATTCCCTTCAGGTTTATTTTTGCTGTTGCCCTGACGGTCATAGAAACGGCTATGGTGCTGGCAATTGTTATAGCGCTGATGTATGTTCCTTATTTTCCTATACTGGTTCTGCTGACGCTTATAAGCGTGGTGCTTATGATAATCAATTCAAACGATAACCCCGATTATAAGATACCGTGGCTGCTGATAGTTCTGACAATACCCGTGGCGGGATTTATGATCTATTTTATGTATTACTCCAGGCGGTTTCCCAAAAAATATATAAGGCGCTTAGAGAGGCTTGCTTCCATTGAAATAAAGAACGACTCCGAGGAATTTGCTGCTTTGAAAAAGGAAGATATAGGCGCTTACGGTCAGGCGATGCAGATATGCAAAACAGCGGCTGTGCACCTTTACCGCAATACTTGTATACAATATTTTGATGTGGGAGAAAAAATGCACGAGGCTATGCTTTGCGACCTTAGAAATGCGGAGAAATATATTTTCATGGAATATTTTCTTATAGAACCGGGGGTCTTCTGGAATTCCATTCTGGAGATATTAAAGGAAAAGGCTGCGGCGGGAACAGAGGTCAGGCTGGTTTATGACGATATAGGCTGCATGGCTCTGCTGCCAGGGGATTATTACAAAACGCTGCGTAAAATGGGGATACAAGCCGTTCCCTTTGCTAAGCTCAAGGGACAGGCCAACAATGAATTCAACAACAGAAGCCACAGAAAGATAACGGTGATCGACGGAAAGATCGGCTACACGGGCGGGATTAACATTTCCGACGAATATATAAACGTTACTCACCCCTTCGGTCACTGGAAGGACACGGGAATACGCCTGGAGGGAGAGGCTGCGGCAGAGCTTGCCAAAATGTTCATAACCGACTATTCCCTTAATTTCAGAAAAAGCAGCGACGAATACGAAAAATACTGTATTCCCGAAAAGCGGGAGGGGAGCGGCTTCCTCATACCTTTCGGCAGCGGTCCGAAGCCCATGTACAAAAGAGAGGTGGGCAAGGGGGTAATTATGAATATGCTGAACTGTGCCAAGCATTATGTTTACATAACTACTCCATATCTTATAATCGACAATGAACTTAGCTGTGCAATTGAAAATGCCGCCATAAGAGGCGTGGACATAAAAATCGTCACTCCGGGCATTCCCGATAAAAAAGTCATTTTCGGAATGACCAGAAGCAGCTATAAGCGGCTTATTGACAGCGGCGTTCAGATATATGAATATACTCCTGGCTTCATTCATGCAAAGATGTATGTATGCGATGATGAAATAGCTGTGATAGGCACGATAAATCTTGATTACAGAAGTCTTGTTCATCATTTTGAAAACGGCGTATGGCTTTATAAATGCGATACGGTGGGAGAGATCAAATCGGATATTTTGGATACTGTTTCAAAGTCCCGCAAAATTGAAGCCGACACAATCAATGATAATCTCTTTATCCGATTTTTGCGGTCGGTGATAAGAATTTTTGCACCTATGCTTTAGGCTGTAACTGTGAGATTTATGGT
>CAMWLD010000183.1 GCA_947175005.1 uncultured Ruminococcus sp.
TGCTTACCCCGCCCACCCAACGGGCGCTGACAAAGCATTCCCCCTCGCAGCAAACGGTATAAAGCACGTGAAAGGCGCTGTCGGAAAGTCCTAAGCGCAGGGCTGCCTCGTGATATGCGGCATTGATCTCAAGATGCAGGTCGTTAAAGCGTTTGAGTCGGGGGTCTATATGTTGTACGCTCGCAGTTTTATTCAATATGCTCGCTCCTTTCACCGATCATAATTATTTACAGTACGATTTCGTACTGTAAGCAAAGCTTATTATAAACTATATTTTCCAAAATGTCAAGGGGATATTTTAATTTTCGGCAACATAAACAAAACAGTCGGTCTGTCTTGGCAAAAAAAGAGGCAAGATTTTTACATCCTGCCTCCTGAATATTCATATGCCGTCATTCCTGCGGTTCGTCATTTCTCATGCTGTCCCTTGCAAGCTTTCGCTGCAAAAACATCTCCCTTGTCATAAGCACCTGCCTGGGCTTTGCACCCTCAAAAGGCCCTACTACACCCATTTCGTCCAGCTTGTCCATTATCCTTGCTGCCCTTGCATATCCAAGCTTCAGCTTGCGCTGGAGGTAGGAAACGGAAACCCCCGCTGTGCCCGCCTCGACTGCGCATTCCACTGCCAGCTCCGCCAGGTCGTCATCGGAAAGGCTGTCCGCATTCTTTGCCCCCTCCATGGGCTTGTCCTTTTCCTTTTCGCCCTTGGGCTGGGGAATGCTGTTCTCGATCTCTTTCATAATATCGTCGCTGTAGACCACATCTCCTGCGCCGTTCTTGATGAAATTCACCACTGCTGCGACTTCCTTATCGGAGGAGAAGCAGTTCTGCACACGCACGGGCTTTGCATATCCCGTTGGGAAATACAAAAGGTCACCGTTGCCCAGCAGCTTTTCCGCTCCCACTTCATTTATAATAGAGCGTGAGTCGATACCCGAGGCGACTTTAAGGGCAATACGTGAGGGAATGTTCGCCTTGATAAGTCCCGTGATAACGTCCACGGTGGGGCGCTGGGTGGCAATGATAAGGTGCATTCCCGCTGCACGCGCCATCTGCGCCAGCCGACAGATACTGTCCTCCACCTCTCCCGCAGCTGCCATCATAAGGTCGGCAAGCTCGTCTATAACTATGACTATCCTCGGCAGAGGCTCGATACCCTCCGTCTCCGCCGCCATTTCGTTGTAGCCTTTAAGGTCACGGACGTTGTTATCCGCAAAAAGCTTATACCGCTTGAGCATTTCCTGCACCGCCCAGGACAGCGCGCCCGCCGCCTTGCGGGGGTCGGTGACCACGGGAATGAGCAGATGAGGAATGCCGTCATATATCTTAAACTCGACCACCTTCGGGTCAATAAGCACCAGCCGCACCTCGTCGGGACTTGCATTGTAAAGAATGCTCATGATTATGCCGTTGGTGCAGACGGATTTACCCGAGCCTGTAGTTCCCGCAATGATTATATGGGGCAGCTTTGCAATATCTCCCAAAATGATCTCGCCGTCAATGTTCTTGCCCACGGCAAAGGTAAGCTTGCTTTGGGCGTTTTTAAATTCGTCTGTGTCAAGCACGTCACGGAGGGTAACAATATCCTTTATCTTGTTGGGCACTTCTATGCCCACTGCCGCCTTTCCGGGAATGGGCGCCTGAATACGCACGCCCTCTGCTGCAAGATTCAGCGCAATATCATCGGAAAGCCCCGTTATCTTGGAAATTTTCACTCCCGCATTGGGCTGAAGCTCATAACGTGTTACCGTAGGCCCTCTGTGAATGTCCACAATTCTCGTCATTACCCCGAAGCTTTTTAAGGTCTCCACCAGCGTGTCCGCATTTTGGGTCATTTCCTCTGCCGCCTGGTCGGCGTTCACCTCGTTGGCGGATTTTTTAAGCAGCTCCAGCGGCGGAAAAACATACTCCACGGGAGCGGGGACGTTCTCCGCAATTTCATTCTGAATGTCCCTTGCGGTGGTCTCGGGCATATCAAGGTCAGCATCGTCGGTTATCTTGTTGGAGGCCAGCGTTGAGCCTTTGCCGAGTCCCTTTTTAAGAGGCGGGAATGGCTTTATGGGCGACAGTTCAGTATCGGTATTTTCGGGGGACTTTTGGAGACTTACCGAAGTGTTCTCCCCGTTTTCGCCGGAATCATTCCCCGAGGCAGCGTTTGACGAACCTCCCGCAGCCTTTTTGATAATGGAAGCCAGTTCTTCCTGCCGCTTTTGCTCCTCGGCTTTTTTGGCGTCCTGCTTGCTCATATTTTTGGCAGCCTTGCGTTCCGCCTCGTTTGCCTCGATCTCACGGGCAATATTTTCTCCCTCAATTTGTGCGGCGGATTTCTTTTCTTCTTTGACGCTTTCGGCATTATCGGAAACGGCGCTGCCGGGAACTGCGCTGCCGGGCACTGCTGTGCCCATGGGCACAGGAATATCAATGTCAAATTCCGCCTGCCGTTCCTTGGCAACATCTTCGGGTACGTCACTGTTGGGAACTTTCTTTGCTGACGCCTTTGCAGCTTTGGCAGCCGCTTTTGCCGCAGCTTTTGCTTCTGTTGCTGCTGCTTTTTCGGCAGCCCTTGCAGCCTTAATTTCGTCTTTCTCCTTTGCCCTTGCCTCCGCAGCACGCTTAGCCCCGGGAGAGGGCACAAATTCCTCTACCTCTTCATATTCCGGACGTGCTTCGCCGGCGGCAACAAAAATATTCTTGATAAAGCGGAACACATCAATGACTGTCCGATTAGCAAGCAGCATAATAAATACAAACGCCAGCAGCAGGATAATGACCCCTGCCCCCGTCCGTCCGAACAGATTTATAAGCGGTATCCCCAGCACCAGCGACATAAAACCGCCGCCTCTGAAATTCTTGCCGTTTTCGTAAAGGTCGGTTATCTGCTTGCCGAGGGTAATGTTATCCTCGGGCGGTTCTGCAAAAAATATTTGGATAAGGGCGCAGCTTATGAGGATCAGAATGACCCCCTGTGCAGCCTTGCCCGTGACCGTTGCCCTGCCCTTGTCGGAGGCTATCATCACCGAAGCATACAGCAGTATGGGGGGAACGAGAACCACTCCCACACCGAAAAGCCCCAGCAAAACATTATGTATCACCAGCCACGCCGATTCGCCCTTTACCGCCGCAAATGCCGCTATCAGCACCCCTGCCGCAAACAGCACCGTCGACCATAAAACCTTGTCCGCAGCCGCCTTTTTTTCCTCCGCCTTGGTGCTTTTCCTTGACGCAGGCTTTTTTGACGAGGCGGTTTTTCTTGTTCCTGCCACTTTTGTTCACTCCTACGATTTTTATTTATTTTTTATATTTGTATATGGAAAACCCGGATAAATTGATTTATCAAGGTTTACTCCATATGAAAGATCTTTGACATAACAGTCCGCTGTTTAAAAGCCCAGCACTCCCGCAATAATGACTGCGATCCCAAGCACAAGCGTGTAAATGGCAAACGCTGCAAACCTGTCCGATTTCATCAGCCATTTTACCAGCGCAATGGCGCAGTATCCCGAAACCGCCGCCACTGCCATTCCGACAATAAGGGGCAAAGCCTCAACGGAAGCGTCTGTGCCTCCGTTCATAAGCTCCGACAGAGCGCTTGCCAGTATAACGGGAATTCCCATGATAAAGCTGTATTCCACAGCGTCCTCCCGCTTCATGCCCGTGATCTGTGCGGCGGAAATTGTAGAACCCGACCGTGACACACCCGGCAGCAGCGCAACTCCCTGGAAAAATCCGATAAACAAAGCGTCGGGAACTGTTGTTTCTCCCGCAGCCGTGCCGCCCCCCTTTGCCTCGCTGCGTTTCGAGCAGCGGTCGCCCATGAAAAGTATCGCCGAGGTGTACAGAAAGCATATCCCCTCCACAATTATATCGCTGTCCTCCTGCACCGAGGTGAAAAATTCCCTGAATATGTAGAAAATAAACAGCGGCAGTATTGATATGATTATCATGATTATCATCCTGCGGCAGCCGTTCATTTCGCTCCATTTGAACCGCCCACCGAATATGTCTCCTAGCATGGCGAAGGCCTCTTTTATAAGCTCCCATATTTTTTGGCGGAATGCAATAAACACTGCTGCCAATGTCCCGATATGCAGAGCAATGGTGGTCAGCATGGCGCTCTCGCCCTCTATCCCCATGAAATGCCTCAACAGGGACAAATGCCCCGAGCTTGACACGGGCAGAAACTCCGTCAGCCCCTGCACCAAGCCCTCTATAACCGCTTCAAAAATCGTCATGGCAAAACTCCTCATTTCCTTTGTTCTTTTTAATTGTATTGAAAATTTTTAACAAAATTTTTTTACACTTTGCCGGGAACATCAAGATCATCTGTACCTCGGCTCACTCTTTTCAATAAGCTCATAGAGCGCCTCAACAGCGTCGGAAAGTCCGCCCAGACGGTCGATGAGACCTATATCCACCGCAGTTTGTCCGTCAATGACCGTGCCCATATCCAACACCAGTTCCCCTGTGTTCATCAGCAGATTGGAAAATTTTTCGGGTTCAATGCGGCTTTGTCTGCAAACAAAATCGGTTATCCGCTTCTGCATAGCCTCCAGATAGGTGAACGACTGGGGCACTGCCAGTACCATTCCCGTGGTGCGCACAGGGTGAATGGTCATTGTTGCACTGGGCACAATATAGGAAATTTTCGCCGACACCGCCAGCGGCACGCCTATAGAATGTCCGCCTCCCAGCACCACCGATACAGTGGGTGTTTTCATGCCGCTGATAAGCTCCGCTATGGCAAGTCCCGCCTCCACGTCGCCTCCTACGGTGTTGAGGATTATCAGCAGCCCCTCGATTGAGCGGTCCTGCTCGATCGCCACAAGCGCAGGCATAATGTGCTCATACTTGGTGGTCTTTGTTCCTGCGGGGGCGTTGTAATGCCCCTCGATCTGACCGATTATGGTCAGGCAGTGGATAAGGTGCTTGGAATTTTCCGAAACGGTCTGCCCCATGCTTTCTATCAGGTCGGCCTTTTCGTTAAGCTCCTTTGCCTCCTCTAACTCCTGCGCAGGCTCTTTGTCGCCCTCGGGCTGTCCGGGTTGTCCCGGTTGTTCCCGTTGGGGCTGATTTTCCGAAATATATTTTGGATCGTTCATATGCTGCCTCCCGTAAATTTTGCCTGCCGCAATTTCGCTATTCTCGGCAGCAAGTCATTATAATTATATGTAATATTATTATAATAACATCCCTTTGGATTATTCACAAAGAGGCGTAAAAGATTCCATTATTTATTATACACCA
>CAMWLD010000184.1 GCA_947175005.1 uncultured Ruminococcus sp.
TCCCTATCCCTTAAAATTATATTTGATTGCGTGTAATCCAAATAATATTTACACGTTCAAAAAACTGTGATAAATTTCCCGAAACTTATTGACATTTTTTGCCTTATGGTTTATAATTTAATTAAGTAAATGACGGTCGGACCGTACTTGATACGGTATAAAATATGAACATTCATTTAAATAAATTCGGAAAGTAAGTGATTATAAATGGAAAAGGACAGCGGCAAAAAGGTCTTTTGGGGATTTTTGTCTGAAAAATATCTTCTGCTCTCACTGGCGGCGGCAGCGGTAGGCATGGCTGCGGCAGGGGCGCAGGGGGTGGGAGCGTATGCCTTATGGGAAGCGCTTCCTGCGGCGATACTTATTTGTGCGACCCTTTGGCTGAATCTGCGGCTGAAGAAAAGGGGAGTGTATTACAGCGGCAGACGGGACACAAGAAAGGCTGCCGACCCGAGAGTTATGGGCACTTTGGGGGATATAAGCGGCATTGGCTGCACGGCGGCGGCTTTTATGGGAATAGGTGTGCTTTTTTCGGAAATGTATCTGAAGGACGGGGGTATCTTCGGACAGGAGGATTTTATGCCCCTGCTGTTTGCGGCGGCGGCAAAGGCGGTGCAGCTTACTGCCTGTGTGGGCATTATAACAAGCCGTGAATGGTCGGAGGCGACTCTTTACAGCTGCGCTGCCCGTTCGCTGAAAATTGCGGGAGGGGAGTGCTATAAGAGAGTTGGTCGGATAGGAAATTATCCCGGGATAATGGAGAGAGCGGGGAGCATTTTTGCGGTACGGCTGGCGGCGGGGATAGGCTTTGCGGCGATCGAGCTTATCTGCGGTGTAAGCGGCGGCGGTCTGCCCTACGGTACATTTTGGGCGTCGGTTTTGGCAATGCTCACTTTGGTGATAACCGAGGCGGCCTGCGCTACCGAAAACAAGACCCGCACAGAGGACAAGCACAGACTTATGAATAAAAGCCGCAAGAATTTCTGCACGCTCAACAGCATATTATTTGCGGCAGCGGCGTTTTTCTTCCTGTTCGGTTTTCCTATAAGAAGCGTGTTTACTACCTATGAGGCTACTCGTAATTTTGATTATCATGTGGAAATGACGGGGGAGATCGAGGCGATTTCCGTGCCATATGATACCCCGGATAATGCTTCGCTGTTTACAGGATTTTTCATTGTCAGCGGCGGATTTGTGATAGTATGCTGCGCTGCCGCCTGCGCCGAGGGCAGGGATATTGTTTCGGGCGTTATCAAGGGCGAATCCTTGACGGCGATCCTTGTGGGCATTGCTGCAATAATGGCGGTGACTGTGGTGCACGGCAGGCTTTATCCTGTTGCTGCTGTTGACGGCTTGATGGTGATGGTCTGCGTAAGTATGCTGTGTCTTTTTGCGGCGGTGAATTTGGTTGCGCTGCTGATAAGGAAAAATGCATAATGATCGGCGGCTTAACTTTTGGGCAGACCGATTGTAAGCGGTTATGGCTGCGGTTTGGAATGTGAGAAAATAATGAATGAAGTATATGAAAAAAAGCTGCATGAAAGCGTGTGTAATTTTAAAAAATGGGCGCAAAGGAATTATTCCGAATGGAGCGAAGAAAATGACAGCGGTGAGTGGGAGCCTCGAAGTGCCGAATTTGGCGAAATGATCTATAATATAATTGAAATAATTGAAAATACCTCATGCAGCAGTGCGACAAAGCAAATGACAGATGATATTTTATTCGGGATAGCAAGAGATGATGAGTGCGGTTTGATAATGGCTAAGCTGTCGGCTTATCCCGAATGGTATTCATTTTTGTGCAGGCGATGCCCGGAAACCGGTTATATAAATGCAAAATGGCAATTTGCGGCAAGCTTAAAGGATCACAGCGGCGATGATGATCTTAGGGAAACGATTTTCAAATTCCTTGAGGCAGGGGATGAGTATACCGAAAGAATGGCTTTGATGTCCTTGGCGCATATTTATCTCGATAAGGCTGAAAAATATGCAATAGACTTTTGGGAAGGAAATAAGTTTGGGGATAATGAGTATCGGAAAGTGATGGCTTTGGATGTACTTTGTAAAATTCGGTCTCCGAAAGCAGAACATTATCTGGAGCTGGCTGTGCGGTCGGAGCATAAACGGTTAAGGGAAAATGCAGAGAAGATCAGAGAAAAATATTGAGTTGATTAATTGATTATTTTGCTGCCGATTACTGTATAACAAAAGCAGGTCGGTCAATAAAATTACGAATGTGAGGTATTAAAATTATGGGATATTATTCTTCGGGCGATATGAATAAAATAGGGAAGCCCCTAAGCGGCAGTTTTCCGGGCATAAACACTCCCGATGACCTGTATGAGGCCTTATTAAAAATATGGTGCGCCGACACCTGCGCTCCCCGTATGAGAAGCGAATGGTCGCCGGAAAATAAAACAAAGGGACAGTGTTCAATAACCGCATTTTTGGCGCAGGATATTTTCGGAGGAAAGGTCTGCGGAATACCCTTAGGCGACGGAAATGTTCACTGCTACAATGATCTGGGCGTGTTTGTTTTTGACCTTACAAACGAACAGTTCGGGGAAAAGGCAAAGGCGCTTAAATATGAGGATAACCCCGTACAGTCAAGGGAAGAGCATTTTGCGAAACAAGAAAAGCGGCAAAGGTATGAGCTGCTTAGACAACGGCTTCGGAGATACTGTCATATTAAAAGCTTTTTCGGGCAAGAGCCGCCTTATGAAAATAAGCTGAGTTTTGCCGACCTGCCGCCCGAAAAAAAGGCTCGGATAAATGAGCTTTTTTCGGAGCATTTAGACGAGGTAGACTTTTCGGGGCAGCGGCTTTGCGGAGTTGAGATACTGAATAACTGGGTGACATACTGTGATTTTTCGGGGGCGCATATTGAAGGGTGGAACGTCTGCGGCGTATGGTTTTGCCGTTCAATATTTAAAGGGGCGGAAATATGCGGTTCAAAATTCAGCGATCAATGCGATTTTGTGGATTTTTCCGAGGCAAGGATAACCGACACGGAGTTTATTGACACGGAGTTTATGGAGGCGAAATTCAAAAATGCAGCGCTCAAAAACACTACATTCCTATGGTCGGATTTTTATGATTCCACGGACTTTTCGGGCTGCCGCTTTGAAAATGTTATATTTGACAAAACGGACATTCAAGGGCTTTTTAAGGGGGCTGTATTTTCAAATGTTACCCTTAAAGAAATAAGGCGTGAGGCGGCGCGGATAAATATAGGCACAAATGAATCTCCGATAATTCTAAAGGGAGAGGAAGCCTGCAGGTTTATTGAAAATGGCGGCGAACCGAATACGTAAACTCACGGAGTGTAGCTGTCGATGAGTTCAAGAATATCCCTTTGCAGAATATTTCCGTTGAGGCAGTTTCCGTTTGGTTCAACAGAGATTGAGGTAATATGACCGGGGTCTTGCTCGTAGGGATTTTCGGGGATTATATCGGTAAAATATTCCCCTAAATATTTAAGGGCGTTTCCTGCGGGGAAGATAACATTTCCCTCGTTCACAGGTATGCCGATCTTTTCAAATTCGACTGTAATTTCCCTTGTTTTTACGTTATAGGGATTATCGTTTTCGGGGGAAACAAGCCAAGCAGGTTGAACCTTTACGTTAATGCACCTTTTTGCCAGAGCCTCCCCGAATGCAAGGGGAAATTCCAAGGGAATGGTTTCCTGATGAAATGCGTCTGCGGAGATCAGAATTTCGTTTGCGCCGCTGTCCGCAAGCAGGTTTGCGGCAGGGGAAATCTCGGCTTTGTTTTTGGTGAAAAATCCGTTGGTTATTATCTGCCTGTGGGGAATGCCCGATTCCTTTGCGGCGGCGTGTATCCTTGCGGTGGTTTCGAGATATAAAAGCGGCTCGCCCCCAAAGGTCATGACCGAGTTTATTTTGTAATTTCCGGCAACTTGCTTCACGGCATTTTCTGCGGCGGCAGGGTCTATGTGTGCGGCTTTGCCCGAGGGATCGCCCAGAGAACAGTGCCTGCATTTTCCGCTGCAAGCGTAAGTTACAATAAATTCGAGACGGTCGGGATTTACGTATGTATTCATAATTTATTATCTCTTTTCCTTTAAATTGTTTCGGGAAATTTATCTTGCTTTAAAAATCCCGTCATTATTTCAGTATACATCATTTGCAAAATAATGTCAAGCAAATTGATAAAACACCGTCAGTCTCACGAAAATGAGCTTAGAAAGGGTTTATTTATGAGTGATACAATATACGATATAAATGTCATGCGCAATATTATTTTGGAAAGTCAGCACTTGCTGAAGAAAAGTTCCGACAGTATAGAGAATATTGTATCGGATATTTGCGGATTGCAGTATGACCCGAATCCTACTATACATCTGAACCAATATATGATGCTTTGGAACAGAAAAAAAGATTTTAAAGCGGAACATCTGGATATTGCAGCATATAAGGAATTTAAGGTCATCGAAACATGGACATTTAAAAGAAATATGTTTTTTGTACCGAGAGATGAATATTCATTATATAAAAAAGCGACGAAAGGTATTGTGAGGTGGGGCAGTTCCGATGAAAGCTGGCTTATATCGGGAGACAGTCCCGAGGTTCGGGCTGCGGAAAGAAAACTGAAAGAAAGCTTATCGGAGTTCGGGGGATTGACCGCTAATAAGATTTGGGAAAATTTGGAGATGTCTTATGAATGGGATAAATACAGGAGAGAGCATGACCAAAGCTATAATTTGCCTATATTCCGCGCTTTTTACAGAATGTGCCGCAGGGGAGACCTTTTGACTTGCGGCAGAAATCCCGGGACTTTCAGAGAACCTGTTTATATTTTAAAAGAAAAGCTAGGCTTTTCCGATTGGACCGATGACCCCATTGATGAAAAGCAAGCCGTAAAATGTATAATTGAAAAACTGACAGCTTCATTGGGAGTGACCGATCCTGTTCATGTTTCTCATTTATCCGGATACAGAACCGCCGATATAATACCTGTTTTTGAAGAGCTCGAGTCCGAAAATAAGATACTGCGGCTTCCGTATAAGATCGGACGTAAAAATTATTATATCCATTCTTCCAAAACGCACCTCCTGAACGCTAAAGAAGCCGAGGACAGCGGTGAAGTTCGTCTTATATCGCCAATGGATACAATTGTTAGAGACAAGACCTGGCTTAAAACATTTTTTGATTATACATTTTCTTTTGAGTATTTCAAGAAAAAAGGAATGAAATGGCCTCTTTCAATTCTTGTTGGG
>CAMWLD010000185.1 GCA_947175005.1 uncultured Ruminococcus sp.
TTACAGCGCTGTTCAAGTAATGGGGACAGTCGAAAATATAAGGCGCGAGTCTGGCTTTAACTTCCGTGAGATACTCGCTTAAATCCCTTTCGGACAAAGGATTTTGGATTCCGTAAAATGCCCCGAAAAACGTATTTTTATCCTCACAAAAACGTTTGATCTTATCGCTCAGTTCATCAGAAAAAAGCTCCGATATCTGAAAATTACGCTTTGCATATTTATCGGAATAAAACGGAGCGATACCCGATTCGGTCGAGCCGAAATTATTTTTGCCGAGCCGCTTTTCCTCCAGCTTATCCTGCATTTTGTGAATGGGGAGAAGAAGCTGCGCCCGTGAGGATATTTTTATTGCGGGCGCAGGGACTCCGTTATCTTTAAGAATTTGAAGCTCCTTGAAAAATTCGTCTGCGTCAAATGCAACACTGCTTGCTATTATATTTTCCGTATGTCTGTAAAATACACCCGAGGGCAGTATATGCAGCACAAATTTTCCGTAATCGTTGATTACAGTGTGCCCCGCATTTGCGCCCCCTTGAAAACGCACTACAATGTCCGCCCTTGCCGCAAGCATATCCGTCATTTTTCCCTTGCCCTCGTCCCCGAAGCTGCCCCCTATTATCGCAGTTACCATTTTGAAAACCTCCGTAAAATAATTTTGCGCTTGGTACATTTTAAGTATATCACAGTGCTGCGGAGGTTTCAAATACTTTATTCTTATGGGCTGTATAAGCGGCGGTTATATGGGGATATACCCGGACTTTCGGATATATATTTTATTTCCTTGATTGCGGCTTGTCAACAGACCTTCCGATATTTTTATCCATTTTTTCCTTGACCATAGTCAGCGCCAGACGTCCACGCTTGAGATCAACCTCAACGACCCAGACCTTGACCACATCTCCCACCTTGACAGCCTCCAGTGGGTGCTTGATAAACCTGTTGCATATCCTCGAAATATGCACCAGCCCGTCCTCATGAACGCCGCAGTCCACAAAGCAGCCGAAATCGGTGATGTTCCGCACCGTTCCCATAAGCTCCATGCCCGGCTGCAAGTCCTTCAGCTCCATTACATCGCCGCTGCGCATAAGCGGAGGGGGCAGCTCGTCACGTGGGTCACGTCCGGGCTTCGCCAGTTCCTTTAAAATATCCCGCACTGTGGGAACGCCCACGCCTGCCTGCTCGGAAATTTTACCGATACCGATCTCTTCCGCAGTCTTGTTCAGACTTACAAGCTTTTCACTGCCAATGTCCGCCAAAGCAAATCCGCAAAGCTTTAAAATTTCCTCTGCCGCCTTGTAGCTTTCCGGGTGCACAGCTGTATTGTCAAGGGGATTTTTCCCGTCTCTTATCCGCAAAAATCCCGCACATTGCTCAAAAGCCTTAGCCCCCAGCTTCGGCACTTTCATAAGCTGCTTGCGGTCGGTGAATGCGCCGTTTTCCTCACGGTATGCAACCACATTTTTCGCAACTCCCGAATTTATACCCGAAATGTACGTAAGCAGCGAACCGGAGGCAGTGTTAAGGTCAACTCCAACCGAGTTCACGCAGTCCTCCACAACGCCTCCCAGCGCCTCGCCCAAGCGAGCCTTCGGCATATCATGCTGATACTGCCCAACGCCTATAGAGCGTGGGTCTATCTTGACAAGCTCCGCCAGAGGGTCCTGCATACGCCTTGCAATGGACACGGCGCTTCTAAGTGAAACATCATATTCGGGAAATTCCTCCGCCGCCAGCTTTGAAGCGGAGTAAACGGAAGCCCCCGCCTCGGAAACTATCATGTATGAAACTCCGGGGAAATCCTTTATTATTTCGCTCACCACCTGCTCCGATTCTCTCGAAGCAGTGCCGTTGCCAATGGCAATGGCGGTAACATTGTATTTTTTTATAAATCCCGAAATAGTCCTTTTCCCCTGCTCGAGACTTGCGCCTTTACCCATGGTGATATGCGCAACACCCGTGTCCAGCACCTTGCCTGTGCCATCCACCACGGCAAGTTTGCAGCCTGTTCTGAAACCGGGGTCGACCCCAAGGGTGACAGTCCCTTTAATGGGGGGCTGCATAAGCAGCTGCCGAAGATTTTCCGAAAAAACTCCCATGGCGGATTCGCAGGCCTTTTCCGTAAGTATATTTCTTATTTCACGCTCCACCGACGGGAAAATCAACCGCTTGTAGCTGTCAAGACAAGCGCTCTCCACCAGCTTTCCGCATTCGCTGTCGTTCTTCTTGAATGCATTAACAGTCACACGCTCTCCCGCCCCCTCGGGCAGAGTAACGCTTACTTTAAGCTTTTCCTCACGTTCACCGCGGTCAATGGCAAGCACTCTGTGTCCTGCAATCACTCCAACGCCCTGACTAAATTCGTAATAATTCCTGTATGTACCCTCGGGGTCGCTTTCCTCATCGCCCGAAACATCAATACTTCCCTTGGCGTTTATGAGGTTACGCAGATTTTTCCGCAGTGCCGCATCGTCGGAGACCGCCTCGGCAATAATGTCCAAAGCCCCTGCAACAGCTTCCTCCGCATTGTTCACGCCCTTTTCGGCGTCAATGAACTGCGCCGCCTCCGCCGTGGGGTCGACTGTCCTATCCTGTTCCATGATCTTATTCGCCAAAGGCTCCAGACCCTTTTCCTTGGCGATAGTAGCACGGGTACGCCGCTTCTGCTTGAACGGGCGGTATAAGTCCTCCAGCTCCACCAGCGTTACCGCTTTGTTAATGGCAGCTTCCAGCTCGGGAGTCATTTTTTCCTGCTCGGTAATAGAGTTCCTTATCTCTTCCCGCCGCTTGTCCAGATTGCGCAGATATTGCAGCCGCTCTGCGATCAGTCGAATGGTCTGATCGTCCAGCGTGCCGTGGCTTTCCTTTCTGTATCGGGCAATAAAGGGCACGGTGCAGCCCTCGTCCAGAAAGCTGATAATATTTTTTACATACTCCTCTTTTACATTAAATTCCTTGCTTATCACAGCATTGATATCCATTTTTTTCAGTCCTTTTTATTATATTTTTATTAGATTCGCTTTCACAGGATATGTGTGCGGTTATTCGTGAACAATTTTTTTGCAGTCAATATTTGTCCTATCAAATATCATGATAATCTGCCGCTTAGCTGCCGGATAATATTTCATCAATATTATCCATATAAAATTCCGAAAATTCAACTGTCATATCTTCAAACAGCATTAGCGCAGATATAAATTTATCAATGAAAATAAAGCTTTCTTTTTGAAAAAAATATTCCTTTTGTATATCAAAATCCGGGAAGCTGTCCTTGTTTAATTCCATAAACCGTATTTGAAACGCTCTCACAAAATACTCATTTATAATTGCAAAATCGGTATTATAAAAATTAGGAATATTAATGTGCTTATCAAAAAAATCCTTATGTCTGCTTAAAAGATCAGTGTGCAATTCTACCGTGGGATTTACAAAGCAATGGGCATATTCATGAGCAATTCCCTTTGCAAAATGATCGTATTCAAAGGTATAATTTCCGTCCTTATCATACTTCGGCATGAACCGCACGGTATATGCAGTTTGTTTTCCGTTTTCATTGAGAGAAAATCCGTAATTGCCCTTGATCGGAGAAATTATAAGCTTAAATTCATCGGGCTTTTGTCGAAAATATTTTTGGATAAAATTTATCCATTCGTCTGTTTTACATGAATCGATATTATCAATTATCCACTTATAATATGAGTCTTGTTCCGCAAAAAAAATATCAAAATCGGTGTCTGTAATGAACTGTCTGACAGCTGTTCCCCAATCATGCAATTCGTGGCTCGTGTCCATAATAATAGAATTCAGCGATAATATGGCACGCAGCGGTTCGATATGAACAAAATTATTATTTATGACCAGTTCCCGTGTTAATTTAACGGCGGTGTGATTTTTAAAAGGAGCAAACCATTCGGTTATTGAATTTATATAGGTTTTATTATTGATACACTGAAAGGTCTTATCATGCTGATCGGTCAGAAATAACAGTATTTGAACAAGCTCAACATTTTTGTTGATCTCAGCTCTCACCTTGTTCCCTCCTTTTAAAAATAAATTTTGAGGTATCTCCTTGATTTTTCTATAGAATTTTAAAAGCAAATAACCCTCATCAATCATAATTAATTATTAATTATTAATTCGTCTATCCCGCCTAGATCAAACTCGGGAGTATATTCCTCCTTAGCCGAGGAACGCTCCTGCATATACCCCTCAAAGCCAAGTTCCCGAACTGCATTTGCCACTTTTTCATACTCAAAAGTAGAAACACGCCTGTTCAGTTCTTTAAATTCCGAGGGCAGATTTTTATATGGCGTGTACTGGCTCATAAGTGACAGCAAAAAGCTTTCTTTGGGGAAATTTTCCGCTATCCAATTAATAAGTGCAACAGAATCCCTATACCCTCCCGGCAGCACCATGTGGCGGATAATTACCCCACCCTGCAATATCCCCTCATCATCAAAAACAGGCTTGCCCGCAATTTCGATCATTCGCCCCACAGCCGCTTTTGCAGCTTCAAAATAATCCGCAGCACCCGAATATTTCGCCGAAAGCTCGCTGCTCAAGTACTTCATATCGGGCATGAATATTTTCACCCGACCTCGCAGCATTTCAAGGGTCGAGACCTTTTCATATCCGCTGCTGTTGTACGCCACGGGGATTTTCAGCCTGTCTCCGCATATCTCCAAAGCACTTAAAATATGGGGAACATACTGACAGGCGGTCACTAAATTGATATTGTGCGCCCCCTGCTCCTGAAGCCGCAGAAAAACTTCCGATAGGCTTTCCGTCGAAATTTCCCTGCCGAAATTTTCCGCAGAGATCCTGTAATTCTGGCAGTAAACGCATTTAAGACCGCACCCCGAAAAAAACACCGTCCCCGAGCCTCTTGTGCCCGAAATGCAAGGCTCTTCCCACATATGAAGATACGCCTTTGCCGCACGGATATTTTCCCCCGCTCTGCAGAAGCCAAAGCCTTTTGTCCTGTCCGCACCGCATTCCCTGGGGCACAGGGTGCATTTTCGGAGTATGTCGTTTCCCTTGAAATTTTCGCTCATATCATTTCCGCATTTCATAAAGGTTTTTACGGCGGTTCATCATTACCGCTTGCTTAAATATTATACCATATTTTTCCGAAAATTTCAATAGGGAATTTTGACGGTATTTTGTGCATTCTCAGTGATCGGAAGGTTTAATATAAGGATTAATTATTTGTGTTTGAGATATGAATTGTCAAACAAA